>JBBQRB010000167.1:0-7450 GCA_038215315.1 Pseudanabaenales cyanobacterium | reverse complement strand
GCTTACCTATTTTATACTAATTTTTCACGGGTCAAGGTGCTGCTTCACGACAAACCTAGTATTTAAATCGACGAATGGGCTAAATGTTGAGCTTTCACAGACCATATAAACCAAATAAGTGATCGCGACCACTCAGTTATTTGGCTTTGTCATACAGCTTATTGAGACTTTAAGAGGTACGTAGAAACTTTTGAAAGTGGCGCTTCGCAACACTTTCAAAAGTTTCTCTAGGTTTTATGACAGCGCAAAGCGCTGTAATGTAGATGGCGATAGTTGTAGCAAGTCTCTCAAGGGATATAATCAGCATATCGCTGATATATGTAGCATTTAGCAATGAAAGGCAAAGCCACTATTTTGATTGTCGATGACACTCAATACAATCTAAAAATCCTATCAAATATGCTTTCAAATCAAGGCTATGTAGTATTCACCGCAAGTAGTGGAATTGAAGCGATCGCCTTGACCAAAGAGTGCAGCCCAAACTTAATCTTATTAGACATTAAAATGCCTAATATGGACGGCTATCAAGTCTGCCGCATCTTAAAAAAAGATATTGTTACTCAACATATTCCTATTATTTTTATCAGTGCTGTTGAAAATGTAGAAGAAAAAGTCGAAGCTTTCTCCATAGGCGGAGTTGACTTTATTAATAAACCATTTAGTCTAATTGAAGTATTAGCAAGAGTCGAAACTCATCTGCGCGTCAGCTCGCTGCAAGCACAACTCTTGGAGCAAACAAAATTACTTGAAAGTCAGAATATTGTTTTAAAAGAGCAGCTTTCCAATCTCATAGAAATTGATTGGAATCTATACGCAGAAATTCAGAAAGCGATCGAGCTAGAGCAAATGGAGCTGTTTTATCAGCCAATTGTAAATTTTCAAACTAATAAAATTTCTGGATTTGAAGCCTTAATCAGATGGCAGCATCCAGAGAGAGGGTTAATTAGCCCTATCCATTTTATTGAAACTATTGAATCTACAGACTTAATCCATCCCGTTGGTCAATGGGTTATCAAAACTGCTTGTAAGCAGCTATTAAGTTGGCAAACAGAATTTCCTAATTTCGCTGACTTGACAATGAGCGTAAATGTATCCACTAAACAAATCTCTGATTTTAGTTTGGTAGCATATATTCGCCAAATATTAGGTAAATATAAAATTAGACCAAGTTGTTTAAAGCTAGAAATCACCGAAAGTGCGGTTATGGGCGATCGCGATCGCACTATGCAAATTCTTCATCAATTAAAAGAGATAGAAGTTCAATTTTGTATTGATGATTTTGGAACTGGTTACTCATCCTTACGTCGTTTAACTGATTTCCCTATTGACATTCTGAAGATTGATCGCTCTTTTATTCACAACGAGAACTGGGTCATTGTTAAAGCTATTGGTTCTCTAGCTATTTCGCTAGGAAAAGAAATTGTGGTAGAAGGTATCGAGACTTTGGAACAGTTAAATATTTTAAAAGAGTTATTTCACCTTTGTCTACCAAGTTCTTACGGTCAGGGATATCTATATGCTAAGCCCCTTGATTGCCTATCAGCATCGCAGTTTCTTGAAAAAAATTAAGTGAGGTGATTTCTCGAAAAGAACATCCCCATGTAGCGCAAGCGTCTTGCTTGCATTGTGGTGATGCAGGCAGGATGTCCGCGCTACAGAATAAGTATTTTGTTTTCTGGCAACCGCCTGATTACTTAGACAGGCAAAAGAGAACCAAAACCGAAAAAGCTGAGGCGCACGCGCAGCGTGCGCCTCAGCTTTTTCGGTTTTAAGTTTTCTTTTGCGTACCTACTTATATGTACGGTAAGCCGATCTAGTTGCTGACTCGTTTCGCAGTATATTAGCACTCAATGACTTAGAGTGCTAAAGCTTGTACAGCTTACTCTGATATAGACTTTAAGGAGGTATAGATATAGTGGCAGCATTAACTTTAAGTACTGGTACATTGCAACCCCTAGGCGATCGCCTGTTGGTAAAAGTTGCAAACAAAGAAGAAAAGACCGTTGGTGGCATCTTCTTGCCAGATACAGCCCAAGAGAAGCCCCAAATCGGTGAAGTAACCGCAGTTGGCGTTGGCACAAGAAGCGATAAAGGCGATCGCATTGCCCTTGAAGTAAAGGCAGGCGAAAAAGTTTTGTATTCCAAATACGCAGGAACCGAAGTCAAATTAGACGGCGTAGATTATTTACTCCTTGCTGAAAGAGATATTCTCGCGATCGTTGAATAAATAACTTGATTTGGACGAAGTCCAAATCAAAAACAATAAAACCAATTACCAAGATTAACAAAAATGTCTAAGATCGTAGTATTTAATGAAGAATCTCGCCGCGCCCTTGAACGTGGTGTTAATGCTCTTGCTGATGCAGTTCGCGTTACCCTTGGGCCTAAAGGTCGTAACGTAGTTCTTGAAAAGAAATATGGCGCTCCTCAAATCATTAATGATGGTGTGAGCATTGCTAAGGAAATTGAATTAGAAGATCCTCTAGAAAATGCAGGCGCTCAGCTAATTCGCGAAGTCGCTTCTAAAACCAACGATGTCGCTGGAGACGGTACTACTAGCGCCACTGTATTGGCTCAAGAAATCATTCGCGAAGGTTTGAAGAACGTTGCCGCAGGTGCAAACCCAGTGGGCGTTCGTCGCGGGATCGAAAAAGCAGTTGCTTACCTTGTGGGCGTAATTGCTGAAAAGGCTAAGGCTGTTGACTCTAATGCTGAAATCGCTCAAATCGCTACTATCTCCGCAGGTAATGATGCTGAAGTTGGCGAAATGATCGCTCACGCGATGGATAAAGTTGGTAAAGATGGTGTAATCACCGTTGAAGAATCCAAATCCCTCACCACCGAATTGGAAGTTGTCGAAGGGATGCAACTTGATCGCGGCTACATTTCTCCTTACTTCGTTACCGATAACGAGCGTCAATTGGTAGAATTTGAGAATGCCAAGATTTTGATCACCGATAAGAAGATCAATGTCATTCAAGACCTCGTTCCAATCCTTGAGAAAGCTGCTCGTTCTGGCTCTCCTCTAGTAATTATTTCTGAAGATGTTGAAGGTGAAGCTTTGGCAACTCTAGTTGTGAACAAGCTCAGAGGCTCCTTAAATATTGCGGCTATCAAGGCTCCTGGTTTTGGCGATCGCCGTAAAGCAATGTTGCAAGATATTGCCGTTCTTACCGATGGTCAAGTCATCTCCGAAGACACTGGTTTAGAAATTAGCGCGGCCACTCTTGAAATGTTAGGTACTGCTGTCAAAATCACCATTTCCAAGGACAAAACCACGATTGTTGCCGATACTGCTAACAAGGCTAATATCGACAAGCGTGTGGCTCAGATCCGCAAGGAATTAGATCTCAGTGACTCTGACTACGACAAAGAAAAGCTCCAAGAGCGCATTGCTAAGCTTTCTGGTGGCGTAGCCGTAATCAAAGTCGGTGCAGCAACTGAAACTGAACTCAAGGATCGCAAGCTCCGCATTGAAGATGCGCTTAACTCCACCCGTGCTGCGGTTGAAGAAGGCATCGTTCCTGGCGGTGGAGCAACTCTTGCTCATTTGTCTGTCGAATTACAAGAGTTCAAAGCAACTTTGAAGAACGAAGAAGCAATCGGTGCTGATATCGTTGCGCGTTCACTTTCAGCACCTCTTCGTCAAATCAGCGACAATGCTGGTCTAGAAGGCACTGTAGTAGTTGAAAAGGTAAAAAATCTTCCTTTCAATTTTGGCTTTGATGCACTCAAGGGAGAATATGTAGACCTAATCGCCACTGGGATTATTGATCCTGCTAAGGTGGTACGCTCGGCGTTGCAAAATGCCTCCTCAGTAGCGGGTATGGTCTTGACCACCGAAGCGCTAGTAGTTGAAAAGCCTGAGAAAAAATCTGACGCTGGTGCTGCTGGTATGGGTGGCATGGGCGGTATGGGTGGCATGGGCGGCATGATGTAATCATCGCCCGCACAAATACAGCCGATTTGTACTCTGTATGATTCAAAAACTTTTGAAAATGCTTGCTTCGCAAGCATTTTCAAAAGTTTTTTAGGTTTTAATGGCAATGATCCTAAAGGAAAATAGGCGATATCTAGCGAATAATCAATCTGTTAGCTAAAATGTAGCTAGCGTTCAATAGTCGAGCCTGTGGTACAAATACTCGAAAATCCCTTACGGGTTGGTTTACAGCAAGAAAGAACACCAGAACCATTGATCCTTGTGATTTTTGGCGCGTCAGGTGACTTGACGATCCGCAAGCTAGTTCCAGCAATTTATCATCTCAAACAGCAACGTCGGCTTCCGCCTGAACTCACAATCGTTGGTGTGGCGCGAAGACCTTGGAGTCACGATTATTTTCGTGAACAGATGCGTGAAGGTATCGAAAAATTTTCCGTAGGTATTGGAGCCGAACCAATTTGGCAAAACTTTGCTGAAGGTTTGTATTACCAGTCCCTAGATATGGGTAATCTAGATGATTACAAAAAACTTGATGAGTTTCTAAGTCAGCTAGACAAGGAACGCGGTACACGCGGAAATCGCGTTTTTTATCTTGCCGTGTCGCCCAACTACTTTATCGATGCGATCGAGAAATTAGGGCAAGCAGGCATGATCAAAGACGTTAGCAAAACTAGATTGGTAATTGAAAAGCCCTTTGGACGTGATTTATCATCTTGCCAAAATCTAAACCGCGTTGTCCAAAATTCTTGTGACGAGAAACAGGTCTATCGCATTGATCATTATCTAGGTAAAGAGACCGTTCAAAATCTCTTAGTGTTGCGGTTTGCTAACGCCATCTTTGAGCCATTGTGGAATCGCCAGTTTATTGATCATGTGCAGATTACCGTGGCAGAAACCGTTGGGGTCGAAGATCGGGCGGGATATTACGAAAATGCTGGGGCACTCAGAGATATGTTGCAAAATCACTTGATGCAGCTATTTTGTCTGACGACTATGGAGCCACCGAACTCTATGGATGCGGACTCCTTACGTAATGAAAAAGTTAAAGTAATCCAAGCGACTCGCCTAGCTGATACTCGTAGACTAGAACGTTCTTGCGTGCGGGCTCAGTATGGTGCGGGCTGGATGAAAGGCAAGCAAGTCGACGGTTATCGTAATGAGCCAAATGTCAATCCTGAATCTTTAGTTCCTACCTATGTGGCGATGAAGTTTGAGGTTAACAACTGGCGTTGGCAGGGAGTTCCATTTTATCTGCGAACTGGAAAGCGGATGCCTAAGAAGGTCAGCGAAATTGCGATCCAATTCCGTCAAGTTCCCTATCTGTTGTTTGAGTCGGCAGCAAAGCAGGTTTCGCCTAATGTCTTGACTTTGCGAATCCAACCTAACGAAGGTATCTCTCTCAAGTTTGAAGCAAAAATGCCTGGTGCGGATTTGCGATCGCGATCAGTAGAGATGGACTTTGGTTATGGTAAGACCTTTGGAGTCGAAGGTTCTGATGCTTACGATCGCCTATTGCTGGACTGTATGCTCGGAGATCAGACTCTCTTTACTCGTGGTGATGAAGTGGAAGCAGCTTGGAAAGTCGTTACCCCGGCATTATCAGCTTGGGAAATGCCCAATGATCCTAGCGTAGTTCCACAATACGAAGCTGGCTCATGGGGCCCAAGTGAAGCAGAACAACTGATTGAGCGTGATGGACGACAATGGCGCAGGCTGTAATTGTAATCAATTCCTAATTCCTAATTCTTAAATCCATATGAGTCTACAATCAAGTCCCGTTGTATCTTTGCAATTTCCCAAAGATGTTTCTGTCTCTCAAGTCGAAGCAGAGCTAAGCAAAATTTGGCAATCCTATGGAGAAAATTCAGCTGCCCGTGCAACTACCTTTAATCTATTGGTATATGAGCCTGAAACTGTTGGAGCGGCTTCGCGCATGGCTTCTGTCGATGTGATTGCCTCTCAAAGTCCTTGTCGAGTGATCGACCTTGTTGCTCTAGATGAAGAAGATCAGGGTATATCGGCTCAGGTTGCAGCTTACTGTCCTATCCAAAAAACCCGCAGCTCTCTGATTTGTGGCGAATACATCACTCTTTCTGGTTCAAAAAGAGCTTTTGAAAGAATACATAGTATTCTGCCAGAATTGTTAGTTCCCGACTTGCCTGTATTTTTGTGGTGGAAGGACAGCCCCGCACCAAATACAAGAATGTTTGAGAAGATGGTCAATCTCAGCGATCGCCTAATTGTTGATTCGGCAACATTCAGTAAGTCGG
Source organism: Pseudanabaenales cyanobacterium (assembly GCA_038215315.1). Taxonomy (GTDB): domain Bacteria; phylum Cyanobacteriota; class Cyanobacteriia; order Pseudanabaenales; family Pseudanabaenaceae; genus Pseudanabaena. Next base: position 1,240 of record JBBQRB010000167.1, on the reverse strand, counting down.
AAGCAGACTTGCTCAAAATTCAGGGCATGATTCAGTCCAGCACTCAGATAGCTGATTTAAATTGGCAACGCCTTGCTCCTTGGCAAGAACTGACAGCTCAAGCCTTTGACCAACCTGATCGTCGCGCCGCAGTTTGGGAAATCGATGGTATCACTATCGACTATGAAAAAGGAAATAGCACTCAAGCCCTGATGTTTTTAGGATGGATTGCCAGTCGCCTCGAGTGGCAGCCCATTGCTCGTAATCAGGAAGGTGGTGACTACGATATTCAACACATTAACTTTGAGGGACGCGACGGACTCAAAGTTAAAGCAGAATTAGCTGCGATCCCCATCGGTGATGCTGGCGAAGTAGTCGGTGATCTGATCGGTTTGCGATTAACTGCTTCCAATCAAAATACTGACGCTTGCAATGTATTCTGTTCTGAGTCCACTGGCTGTATGCGAATGGAAGCTGGTGGTGCAGCCCAAAACTATCGCGTGCATCAGGTCTCGCCTTTATCAGATCAGAGTGCGGACACTCTACTTGGTCAACAGTTGCAACGTTGGGGACGCGAAGTTCTCTATGAAGAAAGTCTATTGAAAACAGCTAAGATTTTATCACTGTAGCTTTCTCCAGTCTTGAAGACCTAAAAGAGAGAGGCGGCGCGGGGCGCCGCCGCTCTCTTTTAGGTCTTGATTTTGTCTTGGTACAAGTGGCGACAGCTACAAAAGAAGAAGCTACGCATAGCGCGGCTTCTTCTTTTAACTAACGTGAGTGGGAAGTCCCGCGCTCTATCCGTTTACAAGGGTGAGCGACGGGATGAAAACAAATTGAGCGATAGCGAATCAATATAGTAGCTGTCTATGCTATGATTAATTTATCAGTATTCGATATTATTGATAAATGTATAAAGCGTATAAATACAGAGTTTTATGACAGGGCAAAGCGCTGTATCAAAGGTATGGTACGGAATCATAATCTAGCCAAAGCAATAAGCGATGTTGGTTGGGGGATGTTTCTCACAATGCTTAAATATAAGGCTGAGTCTGAAGGAAAGATCTATATCGAGATTGATCGACGGTTTCCTTCGTCCAAGACTTGCCATGTTTGCCTCAATCGAGTTGATAATTTGACTCTTGACGTTAGGGCATGGACTTGTAAGCATTGTGGTACGCACCATGACCGTGATGTAAATGCGGCAATCAATATAAGAAATGAAGCCTTGCGGATTCTGGCGTTAGGAACTAGCGCTTCTGCT
>JBBQRB010000166.1:0-7457 GCA_038215315.1 Pseudanabaenales cyanobacterium | reverse complement strand
TCCATTGCCACGAACCACGCTTGAGCGAATGCGTCAAAGTGGCGATCGCCAGTTAGCTTTAATCAACTCATTATTAGAGTCCCATGTGAATGATGTGCATGGGATAGCGATTCATCCGCAACCAGTTGCGATCGCAAAAGTGATCCAAGATGCGATCGATGATCTTCAACCACTGTTAGAAAAAGAAGAGGCAGAAATTGATTTGCAAATTCCGTCCGATCTATCACTAGCTCTGGTTGAGGCGGCTCTTGTCTGTAGAGTTTTCCAGAATCTCATCACTAACGCGCTTAAACACAATCCACCCCATCTCAAACTCACAATTTCTGTAGAGATCAGTGATGACAAAACCATGCTTTGTACAGTTTCAGACAATGGCGTGGGCATGTCTAGCACTCAAAGCGAGCATTTGTTTGAGCTTTATGCTCAAGGCAAAACCCAAAACAAACTAAATAGGCGATCTCTTAGTCTCGGTCTGGGTCTCTATATTTGCCGTCAAATTGTCCAAGCCCATGGCGGCGTGATCGGCGTAACAAGTGAACCAAATATTGGTTCGCAGTTTTGGTTTACATTACCTTTAGTTAAATAGTATGAACTACCCCACCCTGCTACGCGAGGATGGGATTTCTAAATTCCCATCGAGCAAAGAGTGTTTTTTACGCTTCTTTGAGCCAAGTAGTAGGAAGTCCCCACTGCCTTGCTAGCCCACGCATCTGAATCTTGCCAAGTACAGTCTTAGCTTTTTGCAGCCATTCTTCTAGTTGGGCTTGATGTTGGATTAACTCACTTTGTAATTACCAGTGATGGCTCAAAGTTTGACAATCCTAGATTTTTTATCAAGCATCAACGTAACTTAAAACGGAAACAGCAAAAGTTATCTAAGAAAAAGAAAGGTAGCAACAATCGCATTAAAGCAAGATTGAAAGTGGCGAAAGTTCACTCTAAAATCGCTAGATGTCGCGAAGATTTTCTGCACAAACTATCCCGCAAGGTAGTCAACAAAAATCAAGTTATTGCAGTAGAAAACCTAAATATCAAAGGCATGGTACGGAATCATAATCTAGCCAAGGCGATAAGCGATGTTGGCTGGGGAATGTTTCTCACAATGCTTAAATACAAGGCTGAGTCTGAAGGAAAGATTTATATCGAGATTGATCGATGGTTTCCTTCGTCCAAGACTTGCCATGTTTGCCTCAATCGAGTTGATAATTTGACTCTTGATGTGAGGGCATGGACTTGTAAGCATTGTGGTACGCACCTTGAAGCCTTGTGGATTCTGGCGTTAGGAACTAGCGCTTCTGCTTGTGGAGGGGATGTAAGTCGCTCTGGTAAGGTTTCGGTCTTACTAGACGCTGTCCCCGTTGAGACAAGAAGCCAGTACTGACCGCCTAGGCGGTCAGTGTCTGGTAGTTCACTCTTTATGTCGTGATGCTTTGATTTGATCGATAAAAAATTCCTCAAGAGTCTGGCGGGCAAGCTCGATCGCGATCGCCTTTGCGCCAATGCTCGCAATGTAAGTCAAAAACTCGGGCAAATCTTTAGCTAGCTGTCCATGCCAAGTGTCTCCCTGAAAGCTCAAATGCTGCAACCAAGGCTCTAACTGCGCCTCCGAGCCACCATGTCCACTCACCTGATAGGACTGCTCAGTACCCAACAATTCATTTAGCGTTCCCATCGCCACTAATTCACCTTTGTTTAAGATGCCAATGCGATCGCAAATCAGTTCGACATCCGACAAAATATGACTGTTAAAAAACACAGTTTTACCCTGATTTTTCAACATCAAAATAATTTCGCGGACTTGATAGCGCCCCACAGGGTCAAGTCCCGACATCGGCTCATCAAGAAATAACACATCAGGATCGTTTATTAGCGCTTGAGCCACACCAATTCTTTGCACCATTCCTTTAGAATATTGGCGCAGTTGCTTTTTGCGAGCCACCGACTGCGATAGCCCCACCAGATCTAGCAAATCAGCAATACGTTGGCGGCGCAATGAAGCCTCGACACCAAACAAACAGCCGATAAAATCTAATAACTCCCAGCCTGTCAAATAGTCATAATAGTAAGCATTTTCAGGCAAGTAGCCGATGTACCTTTTGGCAGTGCGATCGCCGAGGGGATATCCCAAAATTTCGCCAGTCCCCGCCGTTGGTTGCACTATGCCTAGCAAAATTTTTAACAATGTCGTTTTGCCTGCCCCATTGGGGCCCAATACGCCAAATGTCTCTCCTTTGCGAATCGACAGGGAAAAATCTTGAAGAGAACTAATTTTTTGATTTAGCCAAAAGCCAGTACGGTAAGTTTTGCTCAAGCCATTCGCCACAATTGCATTGCTTGAATTGCTTTGTTGCTGGGATTCGTTAGTCAATACTTCCACCATAGCTGCGATCGAAGTTACAAAATTAATGCTTCAGCACATTATTTTAAGGCACTATAGCGCTTTCCTAGCCAGAGGTTTAATCGCTAGGCGATATTTATAGCTAGCTGTCGCTAGTCTAAAACCAAAAGAGGGTGGCGGCGTGGTGCGCCGCTATCCTCTTTTGGTTTTAGATTTTTCCTGATACAAGTGGCGAAAGCTATAAATTATTTGAAGATCAAATTTGTCAAACCGTAAATCAAAAAAATATTTAACCTGATCTACTTTAGAATCTAGATTAGAGAGCTTAGAATAATATTTTTAAGAATTTCTAAAAATACTCCATCTATCTTTGATTAGCATCATCTTTTAAGCTTTTTCAGCTTATATCAGTAGATGCTTCGCCAGATTAGCTAGCTTAAACCACGATGAAATGTTGGGTTTTGCGAACACGGGAAAACTGAGACAGTTTATTTGACCTAAAGATGATCACTAATGTAGCGAAACGAGGCTAGATAGCGCCCAGCTATGAGTAATATTTTTTTGATGCCACAAAACCTAAGTAAGAGAGAGCGTTTTGCCGTCTCTTGGGAATATCTGTTGGAAAACATTCCAGACTTAGGACAGGAGTTAGTTGATTTCCTGACGCAGCGCGCGGGAAAGCCGAGTTCAGTATTTATTCAAGCTACTACCTATCCCTATACAACGACGGCACAACCCGACATATTACTGGAATGCCAAGACTTCGATATAGTTTGTGAACATCGATTAGAGAGTGAACTGAGCAAGCATTCCCTAGAAGATCTACTCAAGTCCTCTAGTCAGCGCGACAAGCTGACTTATGTGGTTTTAATTAGTAATAGTTACTGCCTGATTGATGCTGAACTTTTGGGTAGCGAAGCGGCTACAAGATACTATCTTCAGCCTCGTGATGCTGTTAATGCGTCGATGCCTTATTTTTGTTGGCAGGATATCTATGCGCTGGTTGCTCAAAGATCTGTAAGGCTAGCCCATGAGTTTGCGGAATATATGCACTTCATGGATATGCAGCCTTGGCAACATAATATTTGGGGGAATTTATTCCTCAGTCCTGATGTGGCAAATCAGTTTAGTAATAATTGGCTGCCAGTGATTGAATATTTTAACGGTTTGGATGTAACTTCTAAATTCAGTGGCTATAGCGGTTTGGAGATTCTTTATCCTTTGCCTTGGCTTCAGTTGCTGTATCTCCATGCATCACGCTCAGTTCAACACAATGATTTGCAGTCCGTAAGTCCTTATTTGGTGGCAACGATTTGGGTTAAAGGCGATGAGCGAGATCGCATCAAAGCTTTGCAAGGTATTTCTAGTCATTTTGAACTACCAGAAAATCCTGAAGTTATGGTAGAAATTAGGGCTAGTTTGGCTGATAGTTTATGGATGGTGAAGTCTAGCAGTCGTCCTAAGTTAGCCGCTACCTATTACACTTCTCTAGATCGAGTCGTATCAGCAAACTCGCAGCAAATGCAGCAAAATTTGTTGCATTTTGTTAAAGCTGTGTTTGATCATGCTCAAAGCATTGCTAGCCCTAATGCAGAATAAAGCCCAAAGAGGGTGGTGGCACATCACGCCGCTACCCTCTTTAGGTTTTACCACTCGATGGGTACTCCCTGCGATCGCAAAATATCTTGCAATTGACCAATCTCGCCGCGATCTAGAATTGCTTGCGGTGTTAGGGATGCATCATTCTGCAAGCTAATCCAAGCGGCGGCAACTCCAGCCGCTATTCCTGCTGACCACTCGCCTACGTGAATGCGAGTAGCACCATTGACGATATGACTCACAGCGATCGCCTTTCCACCAATTAATAAGTTGTCGATCCGCTGCGGGATTAGGCTCTCGAAGGGAATAATAATTGGACGAACCTTATCTTCGTTAGCAGGAGCTGAACTTGGCGCTTTTGATGGTTCCCAGTTGCGATAACGACAGCCATGCATATCGATTGCATAGTGGGTAATTCCAATTGAAGTAGAGCTAAAGTTGCGACCGCCCTCCATGTCATTGCGAATATCCTGCTCACGCATCATAAATTCCTCCTGTTCATAGGCTCTGCGACCGAGGATGCGCCGCCCTTCACGAATATAGGGATACATACTTAAACCCGATTCTGTGGGCATAGGGCTATCTAAACCTGACATCATTCGCAATGGAAACTGTGAAGAGGCATAGTTTTCAATCAGCCATTCTGCAAAAAGTAGGGCGTGATTTTCGCCATCCTTGAGAGCGTTAGTATTTAAACCACCGCGCCAGTTTTGTTGTTGTCCTGAATCTCGGATTTGTTGATCGGTTAGGATTAAGGGCGGGTTCATGATGCCCCAGTCATTACCACGATTCCAGTTGATCACGCTCATATCACCCTTAGCGGGAATAGCTATAAAGGGATTGGAATCACGGTTGATGCTAACGATGCGACGATAGTTGAATACACTATTTTTCTCGAACATCGGAAATCTTCCTAAATCGTAGTCGCGGCGATGTTCTTCACGGGAAAAGCCAGGTTCTACTTTGCGAAGTTCTTTAAGCGATCGCCCCTCGTCATCATCAATTTTCAAAACAAAAGGAAATGTGAAAGCTTGGGTACATTCAGGATTGTCGGCGACAGCATGGACTTCACCTGTTGTCGCAAAGCCCTCTGAGCCTAAACGATGGGGTAGATTTGCCCAGCCAATTAGCTCGGCGGTGTCGGTGGAGTCGATCACCATCATTTGCTTACCCGCAGGTGGCTGTAAGCGGATTGGCTTTTTGTCAAATACTTCATCCGACCGCCAGTTAAACCATTGCTCAAGCTCGCGGGACAATCGCCCCTTAACAAAATAATTAGGATCGCGGGGAGTCCTTTTGACCCCATGAATTGCCGTAATGCGATCGCCTTGCTCATTAAAACTTGCCCCCTTAAAGGCAATCTGAGTTGCCCACCTACTTTTTGGGGCTGAACGCTGTGACTCTCGCAAGAACTCTTCTGAGCCGAGTTCCCCTGAGTAGGGTGTAAAGCACAGATGCCCCACCCAGCAGCTATTTGTATCGGCAACCACAGATTCTGGTTTCAAATAGGAATACTTGGGCGGGAGGGCTGGCTGATTAGCAATAATATTTTTGAAATGTGTCCAACTTAGAGGAAATTGTTGGCGATAACGCATTAGCAAAGACTCATCGATCGCGCTAACCCCTTGAGAGCTGACTTGACCGCCGAGCATTGGTGTAAGTTCAATTAAGCAAGTGGTTGCCCCAGTTTTCATTGAGTGATAAGCCGCCGCAACCCCGCCCAAAGATCCGCCTACGATCGCCACTTCGCATTCCCAAATTTCAGCATCTGCGGGAGCTGGCGGATTTAGCAAAGGAAACCCATTGCGATCATATAACTGCTGCGGGTTGTTGCTTTGCGGAGCTGTGGGCTGTTGAGTTGTTTTGATGGAAATCTTCGGCTTGCTGGTGATTTGCCAATTTCTAGTGGCGGCTCCACTGATCACGATTCCTATAAACAGCATCACGAGGATATGTCCAAACTTTGGAGAAAAAACAGATGTTAATTCGATGGCATTGTCTTCGACACGATCTCTAATCGGCTCTGGTTGCTGTTGCTGATCGCTCATAAACCCCTAATCACAAAATGTTCACTTGTTCAAATAACAAGTAAATTGTTTAACATTCACAGTTTTAAATTATACCTGTCGCTAAGTGCGTTAATACATAAATTACAAGCCCAAGAATTTACTGAAAGCGCGATGCGCTTTCAGTAAATTCTTGGGCTTGGTTTGATTGCAAAGCAATGTATGGCTGCTGCCACTTGTATTAAGACAAATCAAAACCCAAAAGAGGGTGGCGGCGCTCCGCGCCGCCACCCTCTTTTGGGTTTTAAGGTTTCTTTTGCCTAGCTACTTAGTTCTTGGCTGACACCTTGGAAGGAACTAGCTTGCTGACCTTTTTCCAGCTAAACTCATGGATCAGTACATAGGAGCAGGGAATTAGGAACAAAGTCAGAATTGTCGCAAGGGCTAAACCAGAGAAAATGACAATGCCAAGGGGTTGCAAAAACTCGCCGCCATCGCCGCCGCCTAGAGCTAATGGGAAAGCCCCAACTACCGTCGTAATCGTCGTCATCAGAATTGGGCGTAAACGTGTGGGCGCAGCTTGCAGCATCGCCTGAATGCGACTACATTTTTGCTCTTCTCGCAATTGGTTTGCTAGTTCCACCAGCACGATCGCATTATTTACAACGATACCAATTAGCAAGATCACACCGATAACCACCATCACATTGATTGAGCTATTGGTGACGTAGAGTCCAACAATCCCGCCAGCCAGAGCAAGGGGAATTGTGAGCATAATTACAAGAGGATCGAGCAACGAATTGTACTGTACTGCCATGACCACAAATACTAAAAAAGAAGCAAGCAAACCTAAGACCCCAAAAGCACCAGATAGATTGTCATTAGCTTCTTTAGCGCTGCTGGGTAACAACGTTACACCATCTGGTAGATCGATCGCGGCGATCGCCTGTTCTGTTTGTTTGAGTGCATCACTGAGACTCGCCCCGCGCTCTAGACTGCCAAGCACTAGATAGACCTGACGCTGATTGATTCGCTGGATTTCACTAGGAGCGCGACCTTCGCGAATTGTGGACACATCAGCGAGGCGGACAGGACGATTATTGCTGACAAATAGGGGGACTTGCTGCAATTGTGAAGCATTTTTACGCAAGGTCGGATCGAGTTGGACGCGCACGTCGATCAGGCGATCGCCACGTTGTAATTGCGTGGGAACGGAACCTGTAATTGCAGTTTGCAAAGTGGAACCGATCGCTTGGGTGGATAGTCCCAAAGCTTGCAAGCGTTCCCAATCAGGAATGATCTGGACTTCAGGCTGACGCGCATCGGTGTCAGGACGGAAGTTCGCGCCTTTGACTGACTTCTCTAAGGCCCTGAGAACTTCTATACCAGCTTGAGCTAATAATTCAGGATTAGAACCCTGCAAAACCACATCAATATCGGTGCGTGGCACAGGTGAATTATTGACGATGATTCCGCGTACTTGTCCAGGATTAACCCGTACCCGCACGCCTGCT
>JBBQRB010000165.1:0-7507 GCA_038215315.1 Pseudanabaenales cyanobacterium | reverse complement strand
CCTCGCATTGCGAGGCTTTTTCTTTTTTGGTAATTACCGTTTTGAGTATTGAGGAGCTTTACGGGCTTTCTTGAGTCCGTATTTTTTACGTTCCTTACAACGAGGATCACGAGTCATGTAACCTTCAACTTTGAGAGGCTTACGGTTTTCAGGAGCAAGCTCACACAAGGCGCGAGCCACACCCAAACGAATCGCATCGGCTTGACCTGTGACACCGCCGCCGTGGGCATTGACCATCACATCATATTCATTTTCTAAGCCTAGAGTTTCTAGGGGAGCTTTTACCCCCGAGATGTAAGCAGGATTGAACTGCAAATACAAATCACCAGGTTTACCATTGATGACGATTTTACCATCGCCAGGAACAAGACGGACGCGGGCTACAGCAGTCTTACGGCGACCAGTACCCCAATAGACAGCACGGTTTGAGCGTTCAGTATCGGACATCAGTTATTTCTCCTGCTTCAGCGATGGAATGGTATTAATGACTAAGGTTTCAGGTTGTTGAGCTTCATGGGGATGGCTAGTACCTTCATAAACCTTCAGCTTTGTGAAAAGTTGACGACCTAGAGTGTTCTTCGGCAACATACCCTTAACAGCGTGTTCAAGAACCCTCTCAGGGACGCGAGCAATTACCTTTTCAAAGGTTTCAGTTTTCATGCCGCCTGGACGACCTGAATGTCTTCTATATAGTTTTTGGGTGGATTTTTTACCTGTGACAGCAATTTTTTCGGCGTTAATTACAACAACGAAGTCTCCAGTATCCAAGTGAGGAGTATAGATAGGCTTGTTCTTTCCACGCAAGATTACTGCGATCGCGCTAGCAAGCCGTCCGAGGCGTTGACCTTCGGCATCAATAACATACCACTTACGTTCTGTATCTTTTGGTAAGTAGCTTTTATTAGGAGTGAGTGTAGTTGTAGTCATTAGTTTCTCTACAAAGGAAATTTATCTATGAAACTTTTTGATTTGGAAGAGCCTTAGTAATGTCAAACCAAAGTTATGGCTTGGTTTGTCTTTAAACTCAACGTTTGCTGGCGCGATGCTAGCTCGACAAATGGGTTGTCAGCATATCCAATGGACAGAAGACATAACCCTTGTGGTGGTGCAGCGTACTTGACTTCAGTACGGCGCTGTTGCTTCCAGATATCAGTGAAATCAGCGATCGCTAGACTAGATCGTCCAACATCTACTAATTGACCAACTAACAAGCGAATCATCCCGTACAAGAAGCCACTCGCTTGGACTTCGATATGCACAAAGTCTCCGTCTCGCCAACATAGAGCTTCTTGAAGCTCAAGGCGGCTATGGGGACGACTGGAACCTGCTCTCTGAAATGCAGCCATATCCTGATTGCCTAACATAGGCTGCAAGGCTTGATGGATTAGGCTTTCGTTCAGGCGATCATGGTAGTAATGCCAGCTAAACCTGCTTACAAATAAATTCGGGCTAGTAGCGGTGTATATCGTGTATCGATAACGTCGCCATGTTGCCGAAAATCTTGCGTGCCAGTCACTAGCTACTTCAGTCGATCTACATATCAGAATGTCATCGGGAAGATAGCTATTGATTACCTTTTCCCATTTGTGTGGAGGAATCATACTTGATGTATCAAAATGGGCTACTTGAGCCGAGGCATGAACACCAGTATCAGTTCGACCCGCACTATGCAACACAGTTGGCTTGCCACAGATCTCAGAAATTACTTCTTCAATTGTTTGTTGCACACTGCGATGGTTAGGCTGTCTTTGCCATCCGTAGTAATGTGTACCCAGATATTGGATAGCTAAGGCGACACGGTGGGATGACGAAGATTTAGCAAAAAGCATATCTAGAAGAGCTATCTAAACGAGTTGCAAGATTGCCATCTCGGCATTGTCGCCACGTCGGCTGACGGTACGCACGATGCGGGTATAACCACCATTACGCTCTGCATAGCGTTCTTTTGCTTGGGTAAAAAGTAAGTCAACCAAGGTGGTGACGCGCTCTGCTTCTGGTAGTTGCTCTTGCTTGGTCTTGGTCATGGGGCGATCGCTAACAGGTTCGCCGTCCTTGACTGAAATATCGTATAGAAAAGCGATCGCTTGACGACGAGCGTGGAGAGAGCCGTTTTTAGCTAAAGTGATCATATGATCAACATTGGTTCGGACAGCGTCTGCCTTAGCTCTAGTTGTCTTAATTTCACCTCTGAGGATTAGCTCAGTGGTCAAGGCTCTGAGAAGAGCTTTTCGCTGATCGGCAGCTCGGTTGAGCTGAGGGGTTTTACAACGGTGGCGCATGGGTATGTACTAGATGAATATTAAACGAAACTCTGTTGGGTGAGAGCTATTTACAGAACTTTAGAAGCTTTGGACTCAGTTAAGGTTAGACCCAGATGCTGTTTCAGAGCATCCATGACTTCCTCAGCCGACTTTTGACCAAAATTCTTAATTTCTAATAAATCGTCTTGGGTGTATTCCAACAAATCAGCAACGGTATTAATCTGTGCACGTTTGAGACAGTTATAAGCCCTGACTGATAGTTGTAATTCTTCAATGTGGATTTGCTTAGTCTCATCCTGCTCGTCACGCTCTTGAGGCAATGATGGCGCAAGGGTAATCTCTTGCAAAGGAGAGAACAAATTCACTAGCACACTAGCTGCTTGGCTAAGTGCTTCTTGAGGGGTAATGCTGCCGTTTGTCCAAATATCAAGCTGAAGACTCTCTTTATTAATCGCATCACCGATTCGAGCATCTCTAATCTCATATTTGACTTTACGCACAGGCATAAATACCGCGTCAATTTTGAGGGTATCAATCGGTGAACTGTGATCTTCTTTAGATCGATCAACTGATCGATAGCCTTTGCCGCGCTCAATAGTTAATTCCATCTCTAGCGTTGCCCCCTCACTGAGAGTGGCAATATATTGATTAGGATTAACGATCTCGATGTCCGTTGGTAAAGAATGGAAACTAGTTGCCATTACCAATTTTGGACCTCGCTCTACCAGACGAATGATCTGCGGTGCTGAGCTGTAAGACTTCAACACGAGTTCTTTCAGGTTGAGCATTAAATCCAGAACATCTTCGCGCACACCTGGAATCGTTGCAAATTCGTGGTTAACACCAGCAATGCGAACGGCGGTGACGGCTGCTCCCTCTAGATTAGATAGCAATACCCGTCTGAGCGCGTTTCCAATGGTAATGCCTTGCCCCCTATCTAGTGGTTCCAGTACAAATTGACTGTACTGACTATTATCTTTTTCTGTGTGGGATGCAACGCACTCAACCTGAAACTGTGCCATATTTGTACCGACTTAGTCTGCAAGAGTAAACAAAAATCAAAGAGGGAAATTAGAGAATTGAAAAGTTACGAGTTGCGAATTACGGGTTTATGTTTTTAATTCGTAATTGCTAATTCGTAATTGATTACACACGTCTGCGCTTTGGAGGACGACAGCCATTGTGAGGGATGGGCGTGATATCACGAATAAGAGTGATTTCTAGCCCAGCAGCTTGGAGTGCTCTCACGGCAGTTTCACGTCCCGATCCAGGACCTGTAACCATTACTTCAACCTGACGCATTCCCTGTTCCATTGCTCTACGTGCCGCTGATTCGGCGGCAGTTTGAGCAGCAAATGGAGTACCTTTTTTTGCGCCCTTGAAACCACTAGCACCTGCTGAAGACCAAGAGATGACATCACCTACGGTGTCAGCGATCGTGACGATAGTGTTGTTGAAAGTAGACTGGATGTAAGCGACTCCATTAGGGACGTTGCGCTTATTTTTCCGTGCGCCAGTTCTACGAGTTGTTTGACGAGCCATGTTTTTCTTATATAACCTAGTTTCGTATTAATCCTTACTTACTTCTTACCTGGAGCTTTCTTCTTGCCTGCAACAGTACGACGACCGCCACGACGAGTACGCGCGTTAGTACGAGTACGTTGTCCACGCACGGGTAGTCCCATCCGATGACGGCGACCTCGGTAGCAACCGATGTCCACTAGTCGTTTAATGCTTAAACCTTCAAGACGACGTAGATCGCCTTCTACTTGAAAGTTAGATTCTACCTCTTGACGTAAAGTTGTTACTTCAGGATCAGTAAGCTCTTTAACCCTTGTGTCGGGGTTTATTTTGGTAGCTGCTAAGATTTTTTTGGCGCTAGTCAGACCAATTCCGTATATATACGTTAGTCCTATTTCGATGCGCTTGTCACGCGGAAGGTCAACTCCTGCAATGCGAGCCACTATAAGTCTCCCAATTTGTTGTCAGTTTTGTAGGTTATGATCGCGCCGAAATTGCTTTTTGATGGCAACCGTAGGCGTTGGTCTGCAAGCACAATCTTCGTGTAAGCATATGTCTTATGCAGTGGGTTAGCTACAATCTGGCAAAAGCAAATTACGAAGACAGATTATTTTACAGCGAACTCTATAATATATTGACAATGGCAACTTCTGTCAATATTTTTGCAGTTTTGTTCACTAAACATGGCAAAAATTTAATATCTGCTTAGATCGAGCAGATATTAAATTAGGGTTGTTTTGATGTAACTAGCTGTCGCGATCGCCTTCAGTAGAGATGGCTCCAGAAATCGGACGATATGCATAACTGGTTACTAAGGAGGGTGAAACCATCGGTGAGGATTGTGGTCGAGACACTTTCATGATGTCTTCCTTGATAGCTTCAAGATCAACGTAGCGGTCAGCGACATTAATTAAATGATCGCTAGTCATTGAACGCAAGCTAACAACTTCAACTCTTACTCCGCGATAGCTAGCTGCATCAACTGCATAGGCGAGATCCCCATCGCCGCTTACCAATACCGCCGTGTCATAAGAGCCAATTAGTGCCATCATATCCACAGCAATTTCTACATCAAGATTGGCTTTCTTAGAGCCATCTGGTAACTGGATTAGCTCTTTAGAAATAACTCGATAGCCATTGCGTCGCATCCATAGCAAAAAACCTTGCTGTTTTTCATTGGTGCGATCAACACCAGTGTAGAAGAAGGCTCTCAGCAGTCTTGAGCCATCGGTCAAGCATAGAAGCAGCTTGGTGTAGTCAATTTCGATGCCAAGTTGCAAGGCTGCGTAAAATAGGTTTGAGCCATCAATGAAGATGGCGACTCGCCCTCGGTTCTCCAAAATTTGGTCTGGTTTGAAACCAGAATCTTGCTCAAAAGGTAACATATTTTTTCCTATAGAACGTTTGTTATCTAGTGCTGCGGGATGAAGCTTTGGTATTAGCATTGATCCTTAAAACCGTCCTAAGTGTTTACCTGATTTAGAAAACCTCTTAAAATTTTTTAATAAATTAACTTCCAGCTTGTTTATGACTGGTATTTGGACGCTAAAAGTAATCTTTAGTAAAATATCTCGCTTTATCCCAAGACTATTTGAGAGTTGCTTAAAGATTTTGCAATGATTTAGTTTTAAATATCTCGTTGATAAACTTGAACGAATTAAACTTGATTAGAAAGCTTAATAAGCTCGTTTAATAAAGACTTAAAACTAAAGTATGAACTTTTTATGATTAAAATAATAATTCTATTTTTATAATCTACTCTCAATTATACACTATAAGTAAATATACTCAGAGGTATAGATTTTTACTAATTTAATAGCTAAATTAATTACAAATCTTAAATGTTGTCAAGCTTGCAAATATTGGATTTGATACGGCTGCTTACAGCGCTTTGCGTTTTTATAAAACCTAGAGAGATTTTTGAAAGTGCCGCTTCGCGGCACTTTCAAGAATCTCTCTGTACCTTTTAAAGCCTCAATAGACTGTACTTTAAGTTTCTAGTTGACCTCAATACGTTGAAAGATCGGGGTTGGGGCTGCTAGAGACTGACCTGATTGAATTATTCCCCAATGTCTATGACTCCAATCAGGCGGCTTAGTTTCGTCAAAACTTAATCCTAACTGTGCGTAAGCTGCGATGCTTAACTGTGGGGTAATGGGCGAGAGTAAGTAAGTGGCAATTCGCACTGATTCCAGTAAAACATATATAACTTCGTTGACTTCTTGCTGTTTTCCTGCTTTGAACTGCTTCCAAGGAGTAGTTTCATCGATTAGCTTATTACAGTTCCAAATTAATTCTAGGATTTTTTCTGCGGCAGCGCGAAAGTTTAGGTTTTGATAGTCAATGGCTACGCGATCGCCAAGATTTGAGGCTTGGTCAATTACGGGGCGTACTAAATCTGAAACCTCAGTGCGATCGCTGGGATCGTGAAATGGAATAGATTGTTGGCAATATTTATTAGCCATGCCGATACTGCGATTGAGTAAATTACCAAGACTGTTGGCAAGGTCAGCGTTGACGATCGCAATGAATCTTTCTTCGTTAAAATCGCCATCGCGACCAAACTCAATTTCTCTTAGAAAGTAATAGCGGATGGGATCAGCGCCAAAACGATCAACGAGGTCATAGGGATTGATCGTATTGCCTAGAGTCTTTCCCATTTTTAATCCGTCTTTTGTCAACAAACCATGACCAAATACGCGCTCAGGTAGTGGCAATCCTGCGGACATCAGCATGGCAGGCCAGTAAATTGCGTGAAACCTCAGAATATCTTTGCCGATGATATGTAAATTAAAGGGGTACCACTTTTTGAGGGCATTTTCTAGGGTGGGCGCGTCATCTGGCTCTAGTAAAGCTGTAACATAGCCCAGCAATGCGTCAAACCAGACATAAATAGTATGACTAGGATCGTTAGGTATGGGAAAGCCCCAATCTAGGTTGATTCGGGAAATCGAAAAATCTTGTAACCCCTGTTTCATGAAACCTAAGACTTCATTACGGCGGCTTTCGGGTTGAATGAAATCTGGATTGTCTAGGTGAAATTGATTAAGTGCATCTTGATATTTGGAAAGACGGAAAAAATAATTCGGTTCGTCGCGCCATTCACAGACGACATTGGTATGGGTGGGGCAATGGTGGCTGGCGGGTAACTCCCGTTCTTCCTTAAATTCTTCGCAAGCAACGCAGTACCATCCCTTTTGTTGATTTAGGTAAATATCACCAGATTCATAGACCTTTTGAAAAAATTCGTTGACGATCGCTTGATGTTTTGGAGCTGTAGTGCGGGTGAAGCGATCAAAGCGGATATTAAATTTTTCCCAAAGCCTATAAAACTCGGCAACGGTGCGATCGCAATGTTCTTGGGGAGATAGGTTGTTTTTTTCGGCGGTGCGCTGAATTTTCTGCCCATGTTCATCTGTGCCTGTCACAAACATGACTGGATGCCCTTTAAGCCGATGGAATCGCGCAAAGGCATCGGCCGCGATCGTGGGATAGGCGCTACCAATGTGGGGGCGATCGTTGACATAAAAAAGTGGCGTGGTTAGGGAGATTGTTTTTAAGGGCGTTGATTCAGAGGACATGGGGGACTCAATTCAGGACTATTACCATTTTGCCAGCAATTTTCATTATGAAATCAATTTTGGAGTTTTGGGGGGGGGAGGGGGGGGGAAGGGCAGGAATGGATTTTTTTATTTTATAAATAATTATTTTGTGTTGTCGGGGGT
>JBBQRB010000164.1:0-7524 GCA_038215315.1 Pseudanabaenales cyanobacterium | reverse complement strand
GGTTAGGGTCAACGCTGCGCCCATCTTTATTGCTAACTCAATCACCTTGTTTTTAAATATAGTGATTTTAGGTTTTAAGCTTAAATATGGCTGAAGAATATCAAAAAGACCAATGGCAATTTTTTGCATTGCGATTAGTCTATTACCTTCCCAGTGAAAGATTAGCGGTGCGGCGCTTCGCGCCGCACCGCTAATTCTTAGGTTTTAATATTTATTCTTATACTGTGAAGGGAGTAATAGTAGACATAATAAAACCCAAAAAGCTGTAGCGCACGCTGCGCGTGCGCTACAGCTTTTTGAGTTTTGGCTTTTATTGTGTCTATCTACTTATGAACTCAATGCAGGTTAAACTCAAAGACGACTTCGCTTTGCAAATATCTCAGTTTTTATGTCTCAAAACTCTCAAGCCGCACCTCAACCGCCTACTCAAATGTCTAAGCTGCAAAAAATAGAACAACCTGATGCATGGCTCTACAATCGTTCAGTTTTAGAATGGATATTTAATCCTAAACTCAGTGGTCAGCTACCATTTCTATATCAAATTTTTGGATTGTATTCCAAGTTCTATTTCCAAATTACTGGCAATGAAAATCTATGGGGCGGAAGAAATTTATTTAGCTTTTTATCAAAACTATTTTTAGATAGCAATCCCGATCGCTACTTACATCTTCAGCTAGCAAACTATCAAGTATTTCTTAATCCCTCAGATATGCGACTCTTTCAAGTAGTTAACGAACTGTCTGATCGAGATGCCGATACACAGGTACTAGCTCAATTACTTACAGAAGGTGATACTTTCTTGGATGTTGGGGCAAATCACGGCAGTTTTGCGATCGTGGCGAGTAAGTTAGTTGGGACAGATGGATTGATCGTAGCCGTTGAGCCACAACCTCGACTAGCTAAGGCAATAGAGTTATCCCTCAAGTCTAACGCTTCATGTAAGTTTCAAATTCATAATCTTGCCGTTGGCGATCGCAATGGAGAGATTGAACTACTTGTGCCAACGGGTACATCTGGCTCGGCAGGTGTGTTTCCAGAACATTCGGCGACCCATCAATATAATGTGATCAAGGTTCCACTTAGACGATTTGATGAGTTAGTGGATTGGTCAAGCTTTACAGGCAAAGTTGTTCTTAAACTTGATGTGGAAGGAAGTGAATGTGCTTTTCTTTTGGGTGCGAGTGAGATGATTAGGGCTTTGCATCCTCAAATCATTATTGAGGTGCATCCTAATAGTCTCAAAGCCGCAGGTGCGACAGGCGATCGCCTCAAGCAGTTACTACAGGATCTAGGCTACAAGCGCTATGCCGAAATTAAGGACTGCGATCGCAATTTTTCTCTAGAAGATTTGGATACTAGCATTCAAAGAAATGTCGTGATCATGGCTTAGTCAGTTCTAAACCCAAATGATTGCGGGGCTTCGCATCACTGTCATCTCTTGGCTATTGGCTATTGGTTTATAAGTAGGTATGCAAAACCCCAAAAGCTGTAGCGCAGGCGCAGCCTGCGCTACAGCTTTTAGGGTTTTGGTTTTATTGATGCCTGCCTACTTATTGTTACAAAAAAATGATATTCTTAATAAAAATTCAAGTTTTGTCTCTCCCTTAAATCTATGCTTCGTCTTGAACACATTCAGAAAATTTATCCCACTGGCGAAGTCCTCAAAGACGTTAATTGGGAGGTCAAAACTGGCGATCGCATTGGACTAGTTGGCGTAAACGGCGCAGGTAAGTCAACCCAGCTAAAGATTATTGCGGGGGAAATTGAACCAACCGCAGGACAGATCGTGCGTCCTAGTAGCCTTAAAATTGCGTACTTAAGTCAAGAGTTTGATGTTGAAGAAACACGCACAGTCAAACAAGAGATGTGGCAAGCCTTTCAAGAGGTGCGTGAAATTCAAAAAGAATTAGTAAAAGTCCATCATCATTTGGAAAACTTGCAGGAAGGAGAGGATTACGAACCAATTCTCAAAAAAATGGATCGCTTCCAGCGCCAATTTGAAGACCACAATGGTTATGAACTTGAGAGTCGCATTGACAAATTACTGCCAGAGTTAGGGTTTAAAGCTGACGATGGCGAGCGCTTCGTCAGCGAATATAGTGGCGGCTGGCAGATGCGGATGGGCTTAGGCAAGATCTTGCTTCAGTCACCAGACTTGTTGCTATTGGATGAACCGACTAACCACTTAGATTTAGAAACAATCGAATGGTTAGAAAAATATTTGCGATCGCTTAGTACCCCAATGGTGATTGTTTCCCATGACCGCGAATTTCTAGATCGTCTCTGCACGTCCATAGTCGAAACTGAACGCGGTATATCCATGACTTATTTGGGTAACTACTCCTCCTATCTCGCCCAAAAGGCAGAAGCAAGAGCTGCCCAAGGAGCCGCCTTTGAGCGTCAACAAAAATACATTGAAAAGCAACAGGTATTCGTGGATCGCTTCCGAGCTAGCGCTACTCGCAGCACCCAAGCCAAGAGCCGTGAAAAGCAACTCGATAAAATTGATCGCGTCGAAGCTCCCGATAGCGATATTCGGACTTTAAAATTTCACTTTCCCCCAGCGTCTCGCAGTGGACGTGTCACCGTTGAGATTAAAGATTTGACCCATGCCTATGGTGAACAAATTTTATTTCTAGGAACAAATTTAGAAATTGAAAGAGGCGATCGCGTTGCTTTTTTGGGTCCCAATGGTGCAGGAAAATCAACCCTATTGAAGATGGTAGTTGGGAAAGAAGAATATAACGAAGGTGAAATTAATCTTGGGCATAATGTCCTAGTCGGCTACTTCGAGCAGAATCAAGCCGAAGCCCTCGATTTGCATAAAAATGTGTTTCATACGATCCATGATGATTTCCCTAAAATGACCCATGAAGAAGTTCGTGGTGTACTGGGGAAGTTCCTGTTCAGTGGCGACAGTGTATTCAAGCAGGTGCGAGATCTTAGTGGTGGTGAAAAGGCAAGGTTGGCTCTTGCCAAGATGCTGCTAACTCCTGTGAACTTCTTGATCCTCGACGAGCCGACAAATCACCTCGATATCCCTGCTAAAGAAATGCTGGAAGCAGCCCTGCGCGAATATGAAGGAACTGTCGCTGTCATCTCTCACGATCGTTACTTCATCTCACAAGTAGCTAATAAAATTGTCGAAATCCGCGATGGTGATCTGTGCGTGTATACAGGTGATTATGCTTACTACCAAGGCAAGCGTGAAGAAGAGACGAGAGAAGCGAGATACAAGGCAGAAATGGCAGCAAAAGAGGCGAAAGAAGCAGTAAAACGCGAAAAAGAAAAGGCAAAACAAACTGAAAAACGTCAAGAAAAGCAACAACAAAAGGCGAAAGCAAAGTAATATGCAATTATCTATAGCGATCGCTCAATAAATAGAATTGTAATTATTGTTTTAAGATGGGTGGCGCAATGCGCCACCCATCTTAAAACAATAATTTATGAAAGATAGAGATGCATTCGTTCTTTTTTGATACAAATTATCTTTATGTTGGATCACATTGCTAGAAAATGCAATTTGATAGAAAGCTATTCTCAAGGAGTGCGAAACTTTGAGGGATGGGATTTGCATGGATTGGATTTAAGTAAAGTAAATATTAGTAATGCAATTTTGCGAAATGCAAATCTAGCTTCAACAAATCTATGGGAAGCAACTCTGTGCAATGTTGATCTCTCAGGCGCAAATTTATCCGATGCTGACTTATGTGGTGCATCCTTACTTGACGCTGATCTTAGCAATGCGAATATTAGCCGCACTAACTTTAGCTACGCAGGGCTAAGTGGGGTGAAATTTACTAACGTTCTATTTAATAATGCGATATTTCGATTGGCAATCCTAAATTGTACAAACTTACACGGAATGGACTTAAAAAATGCCAATCTGCAAAAAGCCTATCTTCTCGAAACAAATTTATCGAATACAGATTTGAGCAATGCAAATTTACACCATGCTTTCTTATTTCGTGCAAATTTAAGCCGTTCCAATTTACAAAATGCTGATCTTAGTGAAGCTGATCTCAGTGAGTCTAGTCTACATGGGGCATCATTGAAAGGGGCTAACTTAAGTGAGGTTGATCTACGTGAAGCAGATCTTGATCGTGTAGATTTTAGTGGAGTTAACCTCCGTTTAGCAAATTTAAGTGGATTAAACCTCAGCAGCATTAACTTCACCGATAGTAATCTTAGTAAAGCAACTCTGCACGAAACCATATTGCGCGGAGCTTGTTTTAATGGAGCTAATCTCTGGAATGCAGACTTAACGGGTGCGGACTTGACTGGTGCAGATTTAACGGGTGCAGATCTGCGTGGCATCAATCTAGATCGGGCTGATCTCAAATATGCAGCTTTAGATATAGGTTGGATAAATGAGGCTAGGCTTTGTCAAACAATTCTTCCTGATGGAACTCTTTCTTCTAGAACTTGCCGCCTATGAGACGCTATTTTAACGATGTTGCATTAGTACGCATGAAAGATCTGTTTGTATTTGAGAATGAGAATCTATTAAAGATGGCGTTAACCCATCGATCCTATCTCCATGAAAATCCTACCGCAGGGGAAGACAATGAGCGTTTGGAGTTTTTAGGGGATGCAATCTTAAATTTTTTAAGTGGTTCTTATCTCTATCGTCAGCATAGTCACATCGGAGAAGATGAGCTGACCCGCCGCCGCGCTGCCCTCGTTGATGAAAAGCAACTAGCAAACTTTGCGATCGCCCTTGGGCTTGATGATCAAATCTTGCTAGGTAGAGGAGCTTTACGAGATGGCGGGAGTAAGAGTGATAACCTGTTAAGCTGCGTATTTGAGGCAATGATTGGGGCTTTTTATTTAGATCGAGGTTGTAACGTAGAGGCGGTGCGCCCTGCGGTTGAGGCATTATTTGATTCTATACCACCAGAGTTAGTCGATATTCGCTCTGATCTAGATGCCAAAAACCGCTTACAGGAATGGGTGCAGTCATATATCGGACATATTTTGCCGATATATGAGACTGAAAAAGTGGGCGGAACTGATCATACGCCTGAGTTTGCGTCTAAAGTATATGTTGGTACTCGCCTCTATGGTCAGAGTATGCGAAGCTTCTCCAGCAAAAAAGAAGCTGAACGAGCCGCCGCACTCGATGCCCTAGCCCAAATAGAAAGAATGTTATGAGATACTAAACCTTAAAACCCAAAAAGCTGTGGCGCACGCTGCGCGTGCGCCACAGCTTTTTGGGTTCTGGGTTTTACTTCCCTAGCTCCTTAGTCGGTGCTAACAGCCACCTACCTACCCCAGAAAAAATATAGATGATCGAAGATTGGTTAATTATTGGCAAAATTGTTTCTCCGCAAGGACTGAAAGGAGAGATGAGAATTTTATCCTATTCAGACTTTCCTGAGCGCTTTGAAAATGCAGGCAAACGCTGGATTGCTCCGTCAGAAAAGCATGAGCCCCAAGAGGTAATACTTGTATCAGGAAGAGAAATTGCTGGCAAAAAGAACCTATTTGTGATCCGCCTTGAAGGTGTTGACAACTGCGATCGCGCAGAAGCGCTGCGTAACTATGTGATGATGATTGATCCTAGCGATCGCCCCTACCTAGCACCGAACGAGTATATGATTGCCGATCTAGTTGGCTGCAATGTCTATCATCAACCAACTGGACAGCTTTTAGGTGAAGTAATTAGCATTGTTGCCGCAGGCAATGACCTATTAGAAGTACAAAACCCTAAAAATAACGAAACCCAGTTAATTCCTTTTGTCGAGGCGATCGTACCTTTTGTCGATATCAATCAAAAAAGAATCGAAGTAACTCCTCCAGTAGGGCTGATAGAGCATTGGTTGACCTAACTTATATTAAGAATCCAAAAGATGTAGCGCACGCTGTGCGTGCGCTACATCTTTTGGGGTTTCAAGGTTTCTTTTGCCTGCCTACTTGCCAATTCACAAGAGTATTGGCGCACTTTTATGAATTGGCATAATTTAACGCGACGGTCCAAGCCCAACAGCACCAGCATATACAGCTTGACTGCCAAGCTCTGCTTCAATTCTCAGTAAACGGTTGTACTTAGCAACTCGCTCACTGCGACAGAGAGAACCAGTTTTGATTTGACCTGCGCGAGTCGCCACAGCAAGATCGGCGATTGTAGTATCTTCCGTTTCACCAGAGCGATGACTGATTACAGAGCGATAACCATTCTTATCGGCAGTAGCGATCGCCTCAAGTGTCTCGGTCAAACTACCAATTTGATTAAGTTTAATCAAAATTGCACTAGCACAACCTTCACGGATGCCTCTCTCTAAACGAGTTTTGTTAGTTACAAATAGATCATCACCGACTAATTGAGTGCTGGTAAGTTGATCAGTCATATCCTTCCAGCTAGCCCATTGATCTTCTTCTAGCCCATCTTCAATTGACACGATTGGGTATTTAGAAATTAGACCTTCGTAATAATTCACGAACTCTTGAGGAGTAAGAGATTTACCATCAATGTTGTAATTGCCATCTTTAAAAAGCTCATTGGATGCTACATCTAGAGCTAAAGCAACTTGCTCATCAGGTTTGTAACCTGCTTTAGTAATCGCATCAATTAGAAGTTCTAGAGCAGCTTCATTGGACTCTAGGTTAGGAGCAAAACCGCCTTCATCGCCAACGGCAGTGGATAATTTCTTGTCATGGAGTACTGAGCTAAGCGCTGCAAAAACTTCCGCACCATAGCGCAAAGCTTCCTTAAAAGTTGGTGCGCCCACAGGTACGATCATGAACTCTTGAATATCGACATTATTGTCTGCATGAGCACCGCCATTCAGAACGTTCATCAAAGGAACTGGCAGTAAATTTGAGAGAGGAGTTCCCAAATAGCGATAAAGGGGCTGTCCGATCGCTGCCGATGCAGCCTTGGCTGTCGCGAGAGAAACTGCCAAGATCGCGTTAGCTCCGATTTCTGACTTATTAAGGGAGCCATCACGTTTAATCATGGTGCGATCAACTAATTCTTGATTGAGAGCATCTATCCCCTTCAATTCTGGTAAGAGCTTTTCAGTAATATTGCGAACTGCAATTAAAACTCCTTTACCACCATATCGACTCTTATCACCGTCCCGTAATTCATGAGCTTCAAAACTACCCGTAGATGCACCACTGGGAACTTGAGCAAGACCAATTGCGCCATTTGCCAATTTGACTTCCGCCTCAACAGTTGGTTTACCACGTGAATCGAGAATTTCCCGTGCTGCGATCGCAATAATTTCTGTGCCTTTAGTCACTTTGAGCTAGTCCTTTTATGTTAAGTAAAGCTGTTCGGTTTAATATTACAGTTTTGCGTTACCCGATTCATCAAATGTTAGGCTTTCATTAAATAACCTATCATAAATATCTTCGCGTTATGACACAAAAAGAAAAGAGAGTAAATAACTAGATAAGCTAGATATTTACTCTCCTTTCTTTTTAAATAATAAGCTTGGCATCGAGCTATTTTCCCGTAGGGCTACCCCTAAAGTATCTTCACCGTGACAGCGTTTCACATCTGAGTTCGGGATGGGT
>JBBQRB010000163.1:0-7537 GCA_038215315.1 Pseudanabaenales cyanobacterium | reverse complement strand
CTTAAGTGACTATAGCCATATTGACCCAGCCAACGCTAAAATGAAACGATTATGAAAAGACTGCTAATTGTCTTATAAATTTCTAGATACCCTCAAACCTAATGACCGCAGAGCCTCATTCCCCCGAACCGCAAGAGCCTACTAATACAAACCGTAAATCCGAGTATTGGCAGATCGCCATAACCACTTTCATCACTGTATTTATAGCTGAGATTGGTGATAAGACTCAGTTGACAACCTTAGTAATCGCTGCCCAATCGCATCAACCTTGGATTGTATTTACTGGCGCATCGATCGCCTTAGTCTCCACCAGTTTGCTGGGAGTGATAGCTGGCAAATGGTTAGCCAAGACTTTCTCTCCTAGTTTGCTAAATACCCTAGCGGGATTAAGTTTTTTAATTCTATCTATTAGTCTTCTCTGGGAAGCCGTTATGTAGAAACTGAGGGGCATTCGATCTAATGCTGTCATCAGTCTTGTTAGGAAGAGATGAGCAAATCGTCATTAAACCCAAAACCCAAAAGCCTGTAGCGCACGCTGCGCGTGCGCTACAGGCTTTTGGGTTTTAAGGTTTCTTTTGCCTAGCTGATTGACTGACAAATCTTACCGAAAAACGGGCAGGAGGTTCGCGCCACAGACATTTTTGATTTGTGGGTCAGGCATCTTGCCTGACATAGCTTTCAGATACTTTTGTCAGTCAATCAGTTTGCCTAGTTACTTACCCATTGAGCTTACCATCCCCAAGTTCCTGATTCACCTTTGAATGGTCCTACAATATCTGAAGTGATCCAACCACCATAAAAATCACCAGCTTGTGGCGTAATTAGTTCATCATTGACATAGCAATGATCCATGAGGCTGCCATAAAAGCTCAATGAGTCTTGAATATCAACAAAATTTGGAGTTGGAGTGATGTATCGCCAAGCTGCATTCTGGATATATTTATCCGCGATCGCCAAGTCATAGTATTGACTCACACCCTTCCACTCACATCTTGTCCGCCGCGAAGTTTCAACTAGGTATTCCATTTTAATATCTTCGATAGGAATGTAATAGCAAGGTGGATGGCTGGTTTCTAGAACTCTTTTGGCACGTTGAGTTTCGGCTAAAACGATTCCATTACAAATAATGCGAATCCGTTTATCGGTATCTTCTAGAATTGCAGGGCGAGGATAGTCCCATACAGATTCTTGTCCTAATTGCGGTTCAATGCGTTGAGGTCGATTTAGAAACATGATAAATTTGAGTAGTAAGTAAGTGAGCAAATCTTAAAACCCAAAAGGCTGTGGCAAACCCTGTGCGTGCGCCACAGCCTTTTAGGCTCTGTTTTTTAAAGCGCAGCGCTCTACTACTTATACCATTCCTAAACTGGAAGCTACTAGATGTCCACAAGCGAACCCTGAAAATGCAACTGCATTCAGTCCCTGCCCTGGAAAGGTGCTATCACCAACACAGTAGAGATCAGGAATAGAAGTACGGTTAAAGGGCATTCCTAAAAGACCCCAAGGTTTGCGCGTAGGAATTGGACCATAGGTTCCATCAGCGCGACCGAGAAAGCGGCGATGGCTGCGAGGTGTGCCAATTTCTTGATAGTCTAAGCATTGCTCTAGTTTTGGAAAAATTGCCGATAGGCGATTGCGTAGTTTTTGAGCAGCTTGTTCTTTTTTCTGTTCATATTCTGTTGCGGATAAACCTTCCCATTCACGAAGCCAACTAGGAGTAAAGGTATGCACAATATGGTATCCCTCTGGAGCTAGATCTGGATCGAGCAATGTGGGAATTGACACAAAAATTGTGCCTTGTTCCTTTTGCATATCTTCCCAATCCTCAAGCAGAATATGGTGACAAGCCGCATCTTTAGAGATAGCGGAAGCTTCAACACCGAGATGTAAACTTAGGAAGCTGGGTGACTTTTGATAGCGTTCTTGCCAGCCTTTTTCGCCATTGGGCAAGGGTTCATCCTTGAGCAAGTTACCAAATGTATCCCATCTGGTGGCATTAGAAACTACTTTCTTAGCATAGAGAACCTGACCATTAGCCAGCTTTACGCCGATTGCACCCTTCTCTGATTTTGACTTGGGAATAATCTGAGTAACTCTCGTACCATAATGAATTTCGCCGCCTGCCTTAGTCAAACCTTCGGCTAGCATTTCGGCAATCTTGCCCACGCCGCCTTTGGGATAGTTGATACCGCCGTAGTGGCGATCGCTAAATACCATGCCCGCATTGATAGCAGGGGTGCGATCGGCAGGAACTACTGACCAGCAATAGCATTCCATATCGATAAATTTCAGAAGTTCAGGATCGCGAATGTATTTTTTAGCGATATCTCCTGCGTTTTGGGGCAAGTAAGCCGCTAGACCGAGACAAGCTAAAGGATTCTGAAAAAATACGCGCATCAAATAGCGCCATTCTTCTAGGGAAAGTAACTCGATCGCGTTCAAGCAATTAAAAATATTCCAGCATTCATCATAAAACTTACGCAGTCCCTCCCGTTCATTCGGAAAGCGATCGCTTAATTCGTTAATAAATTTTTCATAGTCACGATGTACTTCTATCTCTAAGTTGTTAGGCAAATGGTAATGGATTTGTACAGGATCAGGAATTGTTTCCATCTTCATATCCACTGCCGCTAAGGCGCGAGTGAGTAAGTTGGTTGTGCCGCGATCGCCAAAGCCAAAAATCATTGATGCGCCAACATCAAAGCGGTAGCCATTGCGCTCAAAATAACCACCACTACCTCCTGCTATTAAGTAGCGTTCGAGGACTATTACACTCGCCCCTTTCGCTGCTAATTGGGTTGCTGTGACCAATCCGCCCAGTCCTGAGCCTATTACTATTACATCCGCATCGAGTGTTTGAGACATTACATTTCTTAATCAAAACCTGTTTTTACTATAGCGCTTTGCGCTGTGCATTGACGACGTAGAGCTTCGTCACTCACTTCTTGACAGCAGCTATAATTTTGTAGCGAAGCCCTGTTCACATATTTCTAACCTATAGAAGATAGGATCGACAAGGTTAAAGCCTTCCCAAAATAAAAGACTTGGTAAATGTCCTCTAGGAGCAGCGATCTCAAAGGTGAGGCTTTTACGTTTGCGCCAGCCCCTAGGCAAAAGTGGTAAATCAAGTCCAGTGGGTAGCCATAGAGATTTTCGCCATTTGAGGCGATCGGCAAACTTTTCGTAAGTACGGGCAAATTGCCAATAATTATCTTCGCTGTAAACCAATTTTCCGCCTAAACTTTGCCAGATTTGCTTTTGAGTACTCCAGCCAAATCGACCATTGCTGGACTTGTGCCATGCTTGGTCGATCGCAGTGTAAATCTCGCAGGGGATTTGCCTAATGTCAGTTGCTGACAGTTCTGATATTTTTCGTTTATGAGCAAGTTCCAAGATGATGCGATTAGTTAATTGATCGCCTTCTCGCCATTGACCAAGGTTTAGCGTTTCTTGTAGTTGTGCTAATAAAGAAGCTTGATTTTGTTCAGTAAAAGAAATAGTTGATTGCGGTTTAGATCTCAAATTAGAGTGCAAATCAGCTAATACTTGACTTGCCGATTGATAGCGCTTGGCGATCGCTTTTTCTAAGAGGCGATTGAGTATTGTGACTAAATGAGGGGAAATAGAAACCTGTAACTTTTTTTGCCAAATCCAGCGATCGCTAGCATCATCATATAGATCAAACGGCGATATTCCTGTTAGTAAATAGATACAAGTGACTCCCAAGCTATAGAGATCGCTCTGCGGTAAAGCCTTTCCCCTAGACTGTTCTGGCGCAATGTATTCAGCACTGCCGATCAATGTGCCTGTACGATTAATTCCGTCATCAAAAGTCTTCGCCGCCCCAAAATCAACCAGAACAAAGCTGCTGCGATGAGGATCATCTTGATTTGTCCTATTCAGATCAGCAAGATCAGGAGAGCGCCGAATAATATTGTCAGGTTTTATATCGCGATGAATTACTTGGCGATCGTGAATAAATTGCAGAACTGGTAAAAGACTATCCAACAATTCATAAATCTGAATTTCTGTAAATACAGTCTTATTTTGTAATTCTGAGCTTAGATTCTCTCCTTCGATTAATTCTTGAACTAAATATAGATATCCATCCTCCGCAAAATAAGCAATTAATTCTGGTATTTGGGGATGGGAACCAAGCTTCTTTAATTGGGCAGCTTCGCTTTCAAAAAGAGCGATCGCCTTTTGCATAAGCATGGGATTTTGAATTTGTAATGGGAAAAATTGCTTGATCGCGCAGGGCTGTCCCAATCGCCCCAAATCCCGCCCTCGAAATGTTCGCCCCATCCCGCCCTGTCCCACTATAGCGATCGCCTCATACAACCCTTTAAGCTGCAAATTTTTACCGCAGTAAATACAAAATTTGCCTGCATCAAAATTCAGATTATTAGGCTTCTTACAGTTAGGGTTTAGGCAATAGGGCATATTTCTGATGACAGATTTACATTTTTTTACAATAAACGTAATGTCTAAGTAATAATCAAAATTTTTATAGGGAATTTACTAATCATGGTATCCACACCAACCAACACTTCTGCAAATGACAAAGACAATTCTGCAACTGTAAATAAGCAAGTCGGACTTAATGTAAATCCTACAGGGGCTGGCATATTTGGTTTTAGCAACTTTGCAGAAACTTGGAACGGTCGGATGGCAATGATTGGGCTAGTTGCTGGTTTTACAAATGAGGTTCTTACTGGCAAAGGCATTCTTGCTCAAGTTGGAATTACTGGCGGCATTAGTGTTTTATTTGCTCTCTTCTTTACTGGATTTACAGTTGCAACTTTGCTTGGCTACTATGCAATCAATGCAACCAAAGACCCAGCATAGTTTGACTAAAAGCCTGTAAATAATTTGCGGCGCAGAGCGCCGCAAATTACTTACAGGCTTTTAATATTTTAAGAAGGCGAAGCCTTTTGTACTGAACTGGTAAGTTTTCCCAGCACCAATCAAAACCCAAAAGAGAGAGGTGGCGCTGTGCGCTGCCTCTCTCTTTTGCGTTTTGATTGGTCTTGATACAAGTGGCGATCGCCAATAAAATCCAGAGTCCAAAAAGCTATGGCGCACGCGCATTGTGCGCCCTAGCTTTTTAGTTTTTTAGCGTCCCTACTTAACAATGAAAATTGTTGAATAAAAATCTTTACAAGTGCAAATAACAGAGTTTTTAGTTATAATTTTGAAAACGATTATCATTTTTTGAGCAATATGCTTGAAGTGCAAAACTTGACAGTTCGATATCGCGACCTACAAGCACTATCGGATGTGTCTTTTAAGCTCGAATCTGGTTCTTTGGTGGGGTTAATTGGGCCTAACGGTGCAGGTAAAAGTACCTTACTAAAAGCCATGCTGGAGTTGATTTCTACTCAAATTGGACAGGTTTTTTATCAAGGTCATCCCCTCAAGCATCAGCTCCAAAAAGTTGCCTATTTACCACAGCGATCGCAAATTGACTGGGACTATCCTGTGACTGTGTGGAATGTAGTGATGATGGCGAGAACTTTGCATGGGAGTTGGTGGGGTAGACCCAGCCGACAGTCGCAGGAAGTTGTCAAACAAGCTTTGCAGCGCGTTGAGCTTTATGAATTTCGCGATCGCCCAATTAAGAACTTGTCAGGTGGACAACAACAACGAGTATTTTTAGCGAGAGCTTTGGCACAGCAAGCCGATGTGTTATTGCTGGATGAGCCTTTAAATGCAGTTGATAAGAAGACAGAAGCTTTAATGTGGCAAATTTATGGGGAACTGAAGCAAGAAGGTAAAACCCTATTAATTAGTTGCCATGAGTGGGGAAATACCCTTGATCGTTATGACCAACTGCTTTTACTAAATCAGCGCCTAGTTGCTAGTGGTACGCCTCGGCAAGTGATGACCCCAGCCCATATTCAGTTAGCCTATGGCGTTATGTTTGAGACATCTAACCAAAGCGATCGCGGCGAGGAAGAATTATTATTTTGTTAAACTCAAAAGAGCTAAGGCGCACGCACAGCTTGCGCCTCAGCTCTTTTGGGTTTAGTACCTACTTACAGTGCTTTACACTTCCTTAATCAATTTCATAATCGATTCATTATTTGCTTTTAAATATGTTATATTTTAAAAAATGAAACAATTATGAAATGAATTCATGGAGCGATCGCTAAGACTCAATCAAATATTTAGACAAGGTTTTAACTCTTCAAAGCCCTGTTTAAAAATTTTGGCGAGCCTCTTGGTCATCCTCGGAGTAAGTGGTTGCAGCCTATCAAACAATAAATCCTTACAAACCGATAGCCAATCTAGCAATAAATCTGTAAATAGCGATCGCCAAGGCAAGAAGGTAATCTTGACCACATTCACAGTGCTAGCGGATATGGCGCAAAATGTGGCTGGTGACAAAGCGATCGTCGAATCAATTACCAAAGTGGGTGCAGAGGTTCATGGCTATCAGCCAACTCCTAGCGACTTAAAACGTGGTCAAAATGCAGACCTAATTTTAGACAATGGCTTAAATCTAGAGCGTTGGGCAGAGCGTTTTTATAATAGTTTTCCTAAAGTAGCCCGCGTTACTCTAAGTGAGGGAATCACACCTATAAATATTACTGAAGATAGTTATCAGGGCAAGCCCAACCCCCATGCTTGGATGTCTCCTCAAAACGCCTTAATTTATGTGGAAAATATCCGCAAAGCCCTAAGTCAGATAGATCCCGTCAATGCCAAAGCTTATGAGGCAAATGCCAAAGCCTACAGTCAGCAGATTCAGGATTTAGACTCAAAGCTAAAGCAAGCCATTTCCGCAATTCCTGCCGACAAGCGCTATCTGACAAGTTGCGAAGGTGCTTTCTCCTATCTGGCTCGCGATTATGGAATGCAAGAGGTCTATATCTGGTCAGTTAATGCTGAGCAGCAAGCAACACCAAAACAAGTACAGAAAGTAATCGATACAGTCAGAGCGAAACAGATTCCTACTGTATTTTGTGAGAGTACGGTTAGTGATGAAGCACAGATGCAAGTGGTAAAGGAAACAGGTGCAAAATATGGCGGTGTATTTTATGTCGATTCACTTTCTCCGCCCGATGGCAAAACTCCCACCTACCTCAAGCTTTTAGAACATAACGTCGATACGCTGGTAAAAGGCTTAAGCCCCTAAGAAACCATTTAAGAATCACTTACAACTGTTAAAAGCTCTAAGAGATCTCCCTCAATCCCCCTTAAAAAGGGGGAAGAATTCTAAAAGATAGAGAGCCATTCATTACCTAAAAAGCACAGATTAAGTATATGGACAAAAGAAACCTTAAAACCCAAAAAGCTGTAGCGCACGCTGCGCGTGCGCTACAGCTTTTTGGGTTTTGGGTTTAATTATGCTTGCCTACTTAGAACATCAAATCTCGATTTTTAAAATCCATTTTTTAAAAGCCAAAAGTAAGGAAAACAGTTATGCATGAAATCAACATCGATATTGAGAATGTAACCGTTGCTTACCACGGTAAAGTTGCTCTACACAGTGCAACCCTACAACTCAAGGCTGGCACAATTTGCGGCTTGG
>JBBQRB010000162.1:0-7583 GCA_038215315.1 Pseudanabaenales cyanobacterium | reverse complement strand
CTGAAATCCTTGGGGATTGATACCTGACATTACGTGCTTGATGGTGCTGTCTTTACCTGCCGCATCCATCGCCTGAAAGATAATCAGCAAGGAGTGAGTATCTTGGGCATAGAGTATGTCCTGATATTCTGCTATAGCTTTAATGATTTTCTGTAAGTCACGTTTAGCATCCGACTTCTTGAGATAATCGGCTTTGTAATCGGGGTCGTAGTCTTTGGTGAGGGAGATTTTTGGGTCTGGCGGCACTAAAAAGGGATGCATAAATTCAGTATGACTTTTGATGTCAAATATATTCAACGATAAATCTTTACGGCTATGGTGTTTGGTCATCTTTTTACTCCTATAGTGTTTTGAGATAAATAACTAGGCAAAAGAAACCTTAAAACCCAAGAAGCTGTAGCGCACGCTGCGCGTACGCTACAGCTTTTTGGGTTTAATTATGCCTAGTTAGCTGGTAAAGTAATTGTAAACTTTGTGCTTACATTGACTTCACTTTCGCAGATAATACTTCCCTTAAGATTTTGCGTCACCAGGTTATAGACAATATTTAGCCCTAGTCCAGTACCACCTCTATCTCTGGCAGTTGTAAAAAAAGGATCGAAAATCTTAGTTAAATGCTCAGGTGCAATACCCTTGCCATCGTCGGAATAGATAATTATAACTTGCTCATCTTGCTGACTAATTTCAAATCTTAACTCTCCAATCTTATCTAAACCATAATAGGCATGAGTTAACGAATTCATCATTAAATTTGTGATGATTTGCGAAAATGCGCCTGGGTAACTCCGTATCGCGATCGCATTATCGCCATGAACAATAACTTGGTGAGGAGTGTATTTAATTTGCGGATCTAAGCTAATCAAGATCTTCTCAATATAGTCTTTTACTTGAAAACTGCGCTGCTCTAAACTAGATTGATCGACGGCAACCTGCTTAAAGTTTTGGACGAGTTCGGCGGCTCGTTGTAGGTTAGCTAATAGAATTTCGCTGCTACTTTTAGCTTTTTCGACATATGCTTGCAAAATCGATTTTTTGAGTTCACCGCGATCAAAAGATTCCTTAAACTTATTAGTCGCATTATCAAGAATGGAAGCTGCCATTAAACTATTACCAACAGGGGTATTCACTTCGTGAGCAACGCCAGCCACCATACTGCCGAGCGCAGCATATTTTTCGGATTCTATCAGTTGTTTTTGGGTAGATTTAAGTTCGTCTAAAGTTTTAGCTAATTCAGTATTTTTTCTATAAATTGCTAATTCTGCTTGTTTGCGATCGCTAATATCGCGAATCATAAATAATAATTCATTGGCTCCACTAACAACTATACGAACCTCTTCATATTGAAAGGTTCCATTCAACCACATTTCCTGTTCATAGACCTGCATCTTTCTGGTGACTAAGGCTTGATGCATATACAAAAGATGGCGATCGCTAATTTCTGTGGGTAAAAATTTGGTAATATGCTTGCTAATGTTCTTAAAGTCAAAGTAGATTAATTCTTGCGTATTCTCATTGTTTACATTCTTATCGTTGACACGCCCTAAATAGATGCCATCAGCGCTAACATTGAACATCAAGTCGGGAATAACCGAAAGAATGGCGCGTCTACGAGCTTCGCTAGCACTCAGAGCTGTATAACCTGTCATTGCGATCGCTGAACTGCATAGTGCAAATAATGA
The DNA here is from genome assembly GCA_038215315.1 of Pseudanabaenales cyanobacterium. Classification (GTDB taxonomy): domain Bacteria; phylum Cyanobacteriota; class Cyanobacteriia; order Pseudanabaenales; family Pseudanabaenaceae; genus Pseudanabaena. Next base: position 5,904 of record JBBQRB010000162.1, on the reverse strand, counting down.
AGGCACGACGGGAAGCCACCATCCCATTAAAAATACGATATAACTTGCCGTAAATAAACTAACTCCTAAGCCAGCGATCGCTAGAAAGATCCAAGGTATACGGAATGAGAACTTTGATGATGCAATTAGTCTCGCATGGCGGCGCAGCCAGCATAATAATCCACTAACGATCGCCCAACTTGAAATCCATAGATACTCGACAGGTTCTGACCAAACTCGTAAGACTGGTCTGCCATCAATGGCATTAGCGATTAATTGACTCGTGATATTTGCATGAAGGGTTACACCACTTGTAAGTGGAAAAGAATTTCCTAAAGTAGAACTGTTGTATGGAGTGATGAAGTAATCAGTATTACTTTCTGCGGTAATCCCAATTAAAACAAGGCGATCGCGAAATATATCTTGAGGAATATTTCCTTGTAATATTTGAGTTAGAGAGACTGAGCGAAATCCATCCTGAAAATTGCGGAAGTTCGCTAATATTTGATAACCTCCCAGCTTTTGACGCACATAACCGCCATCATTTTCCTCCATAGGCGAGAAGATCGCTTTCCCTAACTTATATTTCTGGATTTTTGGATCGATAACTTCAAGATTAATATTCTCTTTTTTGAGATATTGGATCGCTAAAGCGGCACTCAAACTTGGAATCGTTTTACCTTGTTTGTCTTTCAGTGATAGAAGTACGCGACGAATCTTACCGTCGCCATCGGGAGGGAAATCATTAGCCGCAACTTGATTGAGCTTTTCGAGAATAGGCGATGCGGCAACACTACTACCATCTTGATTGGCGATCGCTTTACGAATGCCGATGAGATTTGGTGTTGATTCAAACACTTTGACTAGCTCTTGATATTCAGATCCATATTTTTGAGGTACTGGTAAGTCGCGGTAAATGTCCAGCCCGATCGCTCTCGGTTGCTGTTGTTTAATTAAATTGAGTAGCTTGGCGAGAGTGTCGTCAGCAATGGGATAGCCAAATTTTTTGGTGTCCGACTCATTGATCGCGACAACCACGATGCGTTCGTCTATAGGCTCTAGCGGTCGCCACTGAAAAAATAAGTCATATATGGATAGCTCTAAGGGCTGAAATACCCCCATTAAGCGAAGTCCAAGTAAAATCCCTGTTGTCGTAGGGACAACAATAAAGAACTCTTTCCATTTCCAAATTTGTTTTTTCAGATCGATCCGCATAGATGAATTTTAAAATGGATTTGCCACTATAGAAAAATAAATCCCATTTTCTTGTAATGTTTTCTTCTCAGCAGAAACTCGACTCAAGGGAAACCCAAAATCGAGACGGACGGTGAGGCGATCGCTTATTTGCAGTCGCAATCCCATCCCTAATGAGGCAAGAGTACTTGGATCAGGGTTGGTATTAGCTTGATGATTCCATACTGTACCAAAATCAAAGAACGGGACAACCTGTAAAAGTCCGTTAATTTCAGGAATCCGCAGTACAGGAATCCGCACCTCCGCCGATAAAAGCAACCCATTATCGCTGAGTAGTGCATCTTGACGATAACCTTTCAGGCTGTCTTGCCCACCAAAGCTAATTTGTTCCTGTGCCAAAAGAGGGCGATCGCTAAGTTGGAGATCAGCGCGAAGAAATAAAAGAGTTTCAGGTGCTAGTAGCCGCACATATTGAGTCTGTCCGCGCCAAGCCAGAAATTGACTATCTGGCGATATGTCATTGATAGTTGCACCGAAAGCGTTAAGCCCAATGCTGAGTTGTGATCGCGCTGCAAAAACTTCTTCAGCACTTCTTTGGACATATTCTTGAAAAAATCGCAGGGCGGTAACTTTAGTTTGACCATCGGCATCTGCGCCAAGGGAAGGAAAAGGGATGGTTCCGCCTAGCAAAGATGCTTTGCTTTGACGATGGCTTAAGGTTAATCCGAGGGCCATATCTTGAGCTGTATTTTGGAAAATAGGTTGGCGAATCGTCAGTTCGTAACTTCGAGAATTAGAAGCAATATCGAGAGCCGTAAAAGGAGATTCGATTACATTACTAGCAGAAGTACCAAAGTTGAAGCCGATCGTGCCATTGTAAGGATTGAAGGGAACTGTGTAACCCACATCAAAGGAGTTACTACCATCAGTATTGCCATAGGAGAGACTCAAGCGATCGCCTAGTCCAGTTAAATTTGCTTCGACTAATTGAATTTGGCGACGTTCCGAGCCAACACTAGGAGTGCGGCTATTATCAAAAGTAATCGGCAAACTAAAGCTCTTTGCCTCTGTGACCTTAACTTCTAAGGTGTTTAATCCTACTTGTAAACTGGGAGATAAATTTGCTGATATGCTCTCAATTAAGGGATTTATTTGCAATAGTTGTAAGGCTTCTAGAAGACGTTTGCGATTAAGAGGTTTCTCAGTCGCGATCGCGATCCGCGATTGGATATATCCTGCATTAAGTCTTCTCAATCCTGTAACTTTTATTTCATCCAACCCTCCCTCAATAATCTGAATTTTGACTGTTCCTGTTTGCAAGTCCTGTTCTGGTAAGTATGCACCAGAGGTAATGTAGCCTCGCTCTACATAAAGATCAGTAATCTTTGTTCTGACTTCAAATAATTCGATAATGGAGATTGATTTATTAGTGTAAGGTTTGGTTATGTTTTCTAGTTCGCGATCGCTAAAAGCACTGTTGCCAATTATTTCAAACTTCTTGACTACGATTAATTCAGTCGTGCTATTGCTAGGAATTTGAGGCTCTAAAGGCGCTTTGGGATTTTGAGGAGAAAATAATTGTTCTGGAGACGGAAGTTTAGTAGGTTTAGTTGGCGGCTGAGGCGTGACTTTGGGAGCAAGATCGTTAGGAATTGCTAAGTTGGGAGGGATAAGATTATTTTGAGCAGTGATCGCTTGAGTATAGGTATTAAATGCGATCGCGATCGTCAGCATCGCAATAATTTTTTTTTCCCTTTGAAGTATGGGAATGTACGCATACAATACTTTCACAATAATTACTTTTAACTTTTGCTAAAAACCTATAAACCGACTTTTGCTTTATTACTTATTTTTATTTTAATAGCAAAACCAAATATTTTTGAAAGTCAAAGCGGGTGCGACGTTAATATGATCCACTTATTAGGTCGCAACAGAAAAACTATACTGATTGAGCTTGTCCTAGAATTGCTCCCAACGAGTCGAAGTTAAAATCAAAACTCTTAAGCTCAATACTGAGACAAACGTTTCTGGGCAATAAGTAATTAGGCAAAAGAAATCTTAAAGCCCAAAGAGCTGTAGCGATCGCTACAGCTCTTTGGGTTTAATTATGCTTACCTAGTTCTTCGTTATAATACGTTTTTATTGTCCCTGTTTCTTCCTCTTAGCCTGTCCTCTTTTGAGAGATTGAAAACTATGAATATAAGATTTCCTGTGGCATGGCGATCGCGAATTTTATTGATCGTGGCGACTGTAATCATCCTGATCATTATGGTGGTTCTTAATGTAACCTTGCAGCCCACTAATGCAGCGATCGCACCACTACCCGATCCCTATCTCACTTCTGGCAGGTTAATAGACGGTGAAAAAGACTTTATTAACTATCTCAAAAATAATCAGAAAGATGACAAAGCCCGCTTTGGTCTGGGCGTAATTCAATTGATGCGGGGTACAGAAACCCTGATGCAATCTCTATATAAATATGGGATGAATCCTAGCCCCTTTGCCAGTTCTTTTCCCTTTTTGCGCCTCCCTGTTCCGCCCAATCCCAAGCCTCAGATCTTAACCTATGATGGACTTCAGCAAGTATTTCAGACATGGATTGATGATCTAACTACCGTCAGAAATACCCTTGAACCTGTCAAAGATCAGAATGTTAAACTTGCCATTAGATTAGGTGTTATTCGTTTAGATTTTAATGGCGATGGCAAATTTGAAGACTCAGAGATGCTCTGGAAAATCTTCAATGCCGTTACAGGATCAGATGTGACAGCGAAACAGGCTGAACAGTTTTTAATTGCCTTTGATCGCGGTGATGCTCTATGGTTGCAGGGCTATACTAACGTTTTGGGAGCCATCAGCGAATTTTTACGTGCCTATGATAGTCGAGAACTATTCAATGCTTGTGCACATCTATTCTTTAAAAATATTGATACTCCCCATCAATTTTTATTAAGCTCTCAAAATCCTCAAGAATTTGGCAGTATGGAAGAAATATTTGATGCGATCGCGGCAATCCATTTGATGAAGTTTCCTTTAGCAGAACCACAGCGCATGACTAAAATATTGGAACATATGCGTGCGGTGGTTAGCCTCAGTCGTGAATCTTGGCAGTCAATCCTTGCCGAAACTGATAATGATCGCGAATGGCTACCTAATCCTAAACAAAAGTCAGTAATTAACAATGCGATCGTTACTAGCGAGATGATCAATACTTGGTTAAGTGCCTTAGATGAGATGGAATTAATTCTTGATGGCAAAAAGAATTTACCATTCTGGCGCGATCCTAAATCGAGTATTAATTTTGCTAAGATCTTCACCAATCCTAGCAATTTTGATTTGATTTCATGGGTTCAAGGTACTGCTGCAACTCCCTATCTAGAAAAAGGTAAAGTCACAGATATGAATATTTGGAATGCTATACAGGGTGCTTTTGGAGCCAATCTATTTAACTTTGTGGTTTGGTTTAATTAACTGGTGGGTACGGCAGATCTATATAGATTGATAAATATAGCCATTGCCATATTTGTTAATCTATGTAAGGGTATGACAACGATTTGTGTATCTTGTATCATGACAAGCTTAGAAGCCTTAGACAGCGATCTTTTCGGGCTTTGCTTTTTTTATACTAAATCGACGCTGCTAGAACGCAAGAATGGAGGTTTAAGCCATCTGAAATTAGAGGATGATACAAAAATGCACGAATCGTTGCCATACCTCAGTAATGCCTACGATGGTGAACTAAATGAATGAGTTTCAATCCCTAAAAGGGTTTCAGAGGCTTTGAAGCCGATGGCGCTAAATACTATTCTGTGATCATCCCGTTTCAATCCCTAAAAGGGTTTCAGAGGCTTTGAAGCGGATCGGGGACATCTGATTGAGTGCAATTATTACGGTTTCAATCCCTAAAAGGGTTTCAGAGGCTTTGAAGCCCCTAAGAAAATATTCTTGTTTGGATAGAAGTTAAGTTTCAATCCCTAAAAGGGTTTCAGAGGCTTTGAAGCCGTAGCTATCTGCGATCGCGTTTGTTACTTGCGACTGGTTTCAATCCCTAAAAGGGTTTCAGAGGCTTTGAAGCTTTGATTTTGGTGACTATCGGGGTGATTATCTTGCGTTTCAATCCCTAAAAGGGATTCAGAGGCTTTGAAGCGTCTAGATGGGTTACGGGCAGAAAGATGAATATTGAGTTTCAATCCCTAAAAGGGTTTCAGAGGCTTTGAAGCGATAAACAACTTAAGCGTCCCAAGCTTCACTATAAAAGAGTTTCAATCCCTAAAAGGGTTTCAGAGGCTTTGAAGCCGATTTGAGCGATACGCCAAGGGCTTCTACTAAGCGTTTCAATCCCTAAAAGGGTTTCAGAGGCTTTGAAGCAATTAGTACCGTTTGAGGCAAGTACATTACTGCTAGTGTTTCAATCCCTAAAAGGGTTTCAGAGGCTTTGAAGCCTGATGTATATTCCTTAATCGTTGCGTCAACGCCTGTTTCAATCCCTAAAAGGGTTTCAGAGGCTTTGAAGCTGATTAAGGATGGCAGTTGGAGTCCGAAGAAGATTGTTTCAATCCCTAAAAGGGTTTCAGAGGCTTTGAAGCTTACAAATAAAACTAGCTCAACTTGAGAAAACTAAGTTTCAATCCCTAAAAGGGTTTCAGAGGCTTTGAAGCCTTACTTGCATTTAATATCTCAATTGTCGCGCCTGTTTCAATCCCTAAAAGGGTTTCAGAGGCTTTGAAGCGA
>JBBQRB010000161.1:0-7649 GCA_038215315.1 Pseudanabaenales cyanobacterium | reverse complement strand
ATCAGGATAATAAGTCGCATTATTTGCAGATGCGATCGTTAATTTCAGATCTAATGCAAACAACCGATAGCCACTTCCACGCGAACGCGGACGAATGTTAGCAACTAAATTCCCAACAATCAAATTATGGTTCTCATCATTTTCAGCGATCGCAAAAGCTTCACCATTCACAAACTCATGTTTGGTTTTGCTCTCATGTTCATAGGCAAGATATTCGGCATAAGTCAGGTCAGGTTGTTTGGCAAACATTAGCAGTTCCCTCAACAGAAAATTTGTACTTAACTTGTTGCTTTTAATTATTTTGACACACATAATTAAAGTAAACAAGTACTTAAACGTACAAAGTGTACGTACAAAATAATTTATGGGACGTAAAGGCGAATCAATCACATTATCTATATCCGATCGCGACAAATCAAACCTCGAAGCGATCGCCCTAGAACTTGGCATGATGTGGGGCGATCGCCCAAATATCTCGAAACTCGTCGAAGCGATCGCCAGTAAGCAAATTCAAATATCCAAAAATAACGACTGGTCAAGCGATCGCATCGAATCCCTAGCCCAGACTTTTCGACTATTGGTAGACTATGGCGAACGAGACAAAGCTCAAGTCATTGCCAATCTATTGTTAGAACGCGGCGAACTAAACTCACCATTACGCCGCAGCATCGAAAGTTTTCTTGATAATCCACCCGAAATCTGGAGACAGACGATCAATCGCTATTGCAAACAACACCAACCCTTTCGACTGCGATACCTTGATGCGGCTGAAGCCTCCCATGAGTTCGCAATTTACTATGCCAAAGTCACCCCCCACGACAAACGCATCTATCTCGACTGTTGGTGTGTCGATATTGCCAAATCTGACACCGTAACCGCCTTACAACATAACCGATGTTTCCGACTTGATCGCATTCCACCTGAAGCCGCCATTACACCGATCCAAGGCAAATGGCGATCGCAACTCGATCAAATTCTAGTTACATTTAACTTATCGGGAAATCTTGCCTTTGCCTATCAACCACGCGATGAAGACGTTGACAATACTTGGCTAGAAACAAGTCCGCCCGTGCGTCAAATTACCCGTACAATTAGTAGTACATTTTGGTTCTATCGCGAGATCATGCCCTACGCCGAAGACTGCGAAATTATCGCCCCTGATGATGTGCGCGAGAAATTTCAAGAAAAAGTGCGATCGCTCTATCTTAAATACTTTTAACTATATTTAGTATTGAACGGAGGAAAAATAGACTTTTTTAGAAATACTAAGTATGTGGGCAAAAGAAACCCAAAACCCAAAAAGCTGTAGCGCACGCTGCGCGTGCGCTACAGCTTTTTGGGTTTTGGGTTTAATTATGCTTGCCTACTTACCCCATTTTAAATCATATTCAAATTTTTGGAGATTTGAGAACAGCTAACAGAAGAATCCACCAAGGTACTCGCAGATCGGGAATGAACTTAGCTCTACTTTTAATAGTTGGGAAACTTTGCGGTAATAAAAATCTGAGAGAACGTAGAGAAGCAGGAAGATCCCCATATTCATCGACTACTCCATAACGCGCCGCCAGTTCCGCCGCAATCTGAAGTTTGCCAGTTCGCCTCATCAGATTTGGATCATTACATAACGCCGCAATTACTCTACCGACAAATAAAGGAGTCTCCCAATTAAATTTATCAGCGATCGCCGCAACACCAAGACTACTCTCAGTACCATCAAGGTTTTCGTCAGCTAACAGATGAAACTGTTCAGTGCCGACAATCCCTGGCCAAAGTGAAATCGAAGCAACATTAAAAGGCTTAAGTTCAACAGCCATTTCAGAGGCAAGGCGATCGCAAGCAGATTTACCAGTGCCATAGGCAACTCCAAAGATAGGAGCTAAGCCACCCCAAGAAGAAATCGTCACCATTAAGCCTTGTTTGCTTTGGGTCATAATCTTTGCGGCAAAATGACTTGCTACGTAATGACTTCGCAAACCGACTTGATTGCAAGCATCCCAAAGATTTATATCTGATTCCCAAAAAGGCTTACCTTTTGCAGCAATTAGCGATCGCACACCACCGTAAGCATTATTCACCAATAAATCTAACTGTCCATTTTGTTCTCGATCAATTTGCTCAAATAGCGATTTAATCTGTTGATCATCACTATGATCAACGGGAACTACAATACAAATACCACCTGCTTTTTCAACTGCGGATTTAGTTTCTAGTAAGCTGCCCGAAATAGTTTCTATAGAATTTGTCTGATTCATACTGCGCCCAGTGATATAAACCAGCGCCCCTGCTTCACCCAAAGCAATGGCAATACCTTTACCAATTCCCCTTGATGCTCCTGTTACCAATGCAACTTTCCCTTTCAAATCTCCTGACATAAAAAACTATCTCTATTTTGCGGACTGCTTTACAAGTATCGCTTACATACTCCCTTCCCAGTGAAAGATTAGACGTTGTGGCGCACCGCGCCACAACGATAATTTCTTGAGTTTAATGTCTAATCCTATGCTGGGAAGAGAGTATGAATGACTGATCATCATGACCAACCTTTTAGTGTTTTTTGATTTTTTCGTATCCCTACAGCAGATTGAGAACAAACCAAACCCAAATTTTTTGTAAAAGCCCCGCTTTGTGGGGCTTTTACAAAAAATTTAGTGATGGGTTTGTTCTCAATCTGCTGTAATCTTCAATAAGTAGGCAAGCATAATTAAACCCAAATCCCAAAAAGCTGTAGCGCACGCTGCGCGTGCGCTACAGCTTTTTGGGATTTAAGGTTTCTTTTGCCTACCTGCTTAAGAGCATCCAAAATATCAAGACCCTGCTTTTTGATGGTAGAGATGTAAACGGATACGGGTAAAAATATTAGCGCCAGTGGAAGCGATTTGCCCTTCTTTTTGAAAAGTGGTGCATTATCAGAATTTTTGCTGTCTGGGGCGGACGTAGCAGGTTCAGACATTATTTGTGAGGGATACTTTCCTCCAGCTTAGCGAATATCCTCTGTTATTCCTTAGCCAATCTATCCTCGAATCACAATAATATTCCGACCATCGGGACTAACTGCCTTCTCAGTCGTAGTGCGATCGCTAATCGGTGGCAAACCAGAACGGCGGTCAAAAATCACTAGCCAACCAGCATCTAAACTTAAACCCGACAGATACCTATCCAATTGCTCCAACCCCTCATGAAGCGGGTCTTTCTTACCATCGCGCCATACCTTTAACTCCATCCCCAAAGTCACATCCCGATATCTCAAGCAGATATCCATCCGCCCCGAACCGATCGCATATTCTCTCTCTAATATACCGCCCCCATTAACGACACGGTGCAAAAACGCCATCATCACCAAATGCGGTGCAATTTCTGGATAGTTAGTACTTTTGAATAATGGCTCGCCATGTTGCCGCCAGAATTTGAGAAATGCTTCCAATAGCTTTTCAGGTAAAAGCTGACCCTGTTCACTTAACCAAATTGGTTGGATATAACCAATGGAAGCCGCAGTGTTATAAGTTAATACTCGCGGTAACACCTCTTGATAAATTGGATTAGCAATCTCTAACCCAGATTCATTTTTACATAATCCCAAATCCAGAACATAACGAATATCATCCTGCGGCACATCTGGCAGTTCAAGTCCCGCAAGAATTGGCTGAATAATCGCCCTCACTCGGTCTTCTCTCAATCGCTCAGCTAAACTATCCAAATGCGTATCCTGTCTCTTAATTAGAATCTCTTTCGCTTGATTAACTAAGTCGGGAGTAATTGGAACAGTAGGATCTTCAGCAATGTATTCCGTAATTTCCTTAGCGATCGCATTAACCAACCAAGGCTGTCCCTGTGTCAAATAAAAAGCATGGGCAATCGCTTCGGGGGTAAATATTTGTCCAGTTGCTTCTGTATGTTGATGATAGAGATTTCCCACGTCTTTAAGCGTGAAGTTACTCAGAGTAAAGGAACGTACTTTGATATTAAAAGGACTAGAAGTATTCAGGCGATCGCTTCCCCCAGAAGCCACCTTATAATCTCGAACATCACGCATCCCGATTAAGCCTACAGACTGTGGAAATCCTATCGGACGGTTGGGGAAGCCCGATCTAATTTGTCGTAATACGGAAATCAAAGTCTCATCGCTGAGCGCATCAATCTCATCTAAAAACACCACCAATGAACGTGGCGATTCCTGCGCCCATGTACTTAAAAACGAACCAATCTGACGACCAGATTCTCCCACAGTCCAAGCTGGCGGCTGTAACTCAGGAGGCAAGCGAAATCGCGCCGATTCTTTCCACTCATCTAAAATTGCTTTTTCTGCCAAATCAGGATCGTGCGAAAACACCGCCCCCACCTCTAGCGACAACATTACCGCCGTATATTGATCGCTTGCCGTTAGTTCTTGAGCAAGGGTGAGCATTGCTGTCGTTTTACCCACCTGACGCGGTGCATGAATTACGAAGTAATTTTCCTGAGCAATTAACCTTTCTAGCTCAGGCAAGCGATCGCCCGCAGGCAGCATGTAATGTATGTCAGCTTTGCAAGGACCAGCAGTATTAAACCATTTCTTCATAATCAGCAACGTAGGTGTCATCCACGTCCAATATATCGCAGCAAGCCAAGCAAACACCTTAAAAGCTGGCAATCTCGCTAGGCTAAATGAGTATAAACACTTATTCGTATAAATTTTATAGCAGATAAGAGACAATTATCTACTTTAAGATATGTTGAAGTTTTGGCTTTGAAAAATTAGCGCGATCGCAAATAACTTATTCCCTTCCCAGCATAGGACTAAACATTAAACCCAAGAAATTATCGTTGCAGCGCACCGCGCCGTAACGTCTAATCTTTCACTGGGAAGGGAATAGCCTATTCAATTGATATACCCTGTCTAGGATGAAACCCAAAGTATGTGGGCAAAAGAAACCTTAAAACCCAAAAAGCTGTAGCGCACGCTGCGCATGCGCTACAGCTTTTTGGGTTTAATTATGCTTGCCTACTTACACTACCGGCACTTCTGGCATTTCAGTCTTACCAAAGGCTATTCGCAGAAATGGAGGCGCAAGGAATGTGGTCAAAATCACCATGATGATAATCGCCACTTCTAGAGGTTTATCGATCGCCCCACTAGCAGTGCCAATGCCAGCAAATACAAGTCCAACTTCACCACGGGGAACCATGCCAATCCCGATCGCCAAGCGATTGATGTTGGGTATTCCGAAAACTACCCAACCTGTAATTACTTTGCCCACGATCGCTACTATTAGCAGAAATGCGGCAATCAATAAACCACTGCGATTTTCAGGAATCATCGGATTGAGTACGCTGAGATCGGCTCTAGCGCCAACGGTGACAAAAAATACGGGTACGAGTAAATCCGCAACAGGTTTAATCAATTCATCTAACTCATTGCGAGCATCGGTTTCATCAAGTACCAATCCTGCGGCAAAGGCTCCCAAAATTGCTTCCAAATGGATCGCATTACCGATAAAAGCCATCGCATAGGCAAAGATAAAAGCGGGAATTACGATATTGCCGCGAGTTTTGAGTTTAGAAACCAAAGCCACAAAACTTTTGTTAAAAAAGCCACCTAAGAGAATTGAACCAAACAGGAAGGCGATCGCACTAATTAGCAAGATGAAAACATTGGTAATATCCACTTCACCTGTTTTTGCCAAACTGGCGACCACGGCAAGAACGATGATCCCTAATACGTCATCGATTACAGCTGCACCAACGATGATTTGTCCTTCCTTTGATTTGAGTTGACCAATTTCTGCTAAAACTTTAGAAGTAATGCCGATACTAGTTGCTGTGAGAGCCGCCCCCGCAAAAATCGCAGGAATCGCCGCAACATTAAAAAAGTACATTAATCCTATCGTCCCTGCTGCAAAGGGAACCGTCACACCGATAAAGGCTACTACAAAAGCTTGGATACCAACTTCCTTAAGTTGGCGAATATCTGACTCTAAGCCAATCTCAAAGAGAAGGATAATCACACCCAATTCAGCGATTACCGAAATCACTTCACTTTGCTCAGCAAAGATGCTGTTGACGGCTGCGGGGGACAATTGATTTAGCAACTGCAACACTGACATGACTACAGAGTCCGATGCGGTAAACCCACCTTCAGGAAAAATGACTAAGCGGAATGCGGATACACCGATAATCACACCAGCAACTAATTCTCCTAAAACAGGAGGCAGGTCTAGTCGTCTGGCAATTTCACTGCCGATTTTACTAGATAGGTAAATCAGGATTAGGGTAAGCAATACCCCTGAAAGAATAATTGGCGCATTTTCTGACTCGGCGGTGGCCAGTAAAGGGTGTGATATCTGCAATCCAGATAGATGATTGGCGATCGCGGTGATCGAAAACATAGGCTATTTTCCTTTATATCTAGGGGGAATCAAAAAAACAAGTTTCACATTCTTACGGTTTCGGTTGTGGGCAACCGATCGCACCAGAGAATAGTGAATACAATTGCCTTAATTAAACAATTCAATCCGTCATGACTCAAGCAATTAGCCTTTTAATCTTGATTGAATTAAAAATCAAACCCAGTATTGCGCTTTGCGCTGTCATAAAACTCAGAGAAATTCTTGAAAGTGGCGCTTCGCGCCACTTTCAAGAATTTCTTTTTACCCGTTACAGCGCTTTGCGCTGTTCTAAAACCCAGAGAAACTTTTGAAAGTGCCGCAAAGCGGCACTTTCAAAAGTTTCTCTGTACCCTTTAAAGCCTCAATAGGCTGTAAGGTTTTTGTAATTAAAAAATGGCAACGCCATTTTTTAATTTGGTATAACTTTTACAAATGGCTTCGAGAGGTCTCACCGTAATCCATTGCAAGTCAGATAATGCTGTCTTGATTTAACAGCTGTCTTGATTTAACAGCCGTCTGGCCCGCAGAACTTATACGAGCTAAGTACCTCGGCATTAGTGAGATAGGCGATGCCCGAATAATCGGCAAAAAACTTATCTGCGACCTCATCTGCGATTTGCATAGCCATTTCCCGCGTGTCGGTGAGGACTTCGATCTTCATATTAATGTGGTTGTCGGAAGTATTGGGGTGTCCTGTCGAACGCACGTTGCGACTGCCTTGACCGACAGCATCCACCGCCGTGAAACCAGTTGCCCCGCTTTTTTCAATGATCTTGGCGATCTTTTTCAGCAGCAACTTTTCTGTGATGATGACGAGCTTGATGGCTGGCTTAGCCATATGGGTTACCTCTATGTGTAGTTATTAAAATATATAGAAATTTGGGAAATCGGTAGCAAAAAGCGCGATCGCACTGAATATTACTACTACCGCATTGGTCGCCAGACTAGGAGAATGCGACCCATCTGCAATTACCTGCCGCCGATCGCTTGAGCTAAGCCGATGAAGAACGGTATGCATATCCCGATCGCAACTGGTGTACCGACGGCTGTGGATGCGCCTATATAGGCGGAGGGATTAGCTGACGGAATACCAGCTCGCAATGTGGGTGGTCCTGAGATATCTGAACTAGAGGAGGCAATGACAGCTAAAACCACTACGCCGCCCATGCTGAAGTTCATGGTGTAGTGGGCAATCATGCCGAGACCGAAGGCAATTAGCCCATGAATAAACGGAGCCACAACACTATATACAACATACCATTGAGCTACTTTACGCAGTTCGCCAAT
>JBBQRB010000160.1:0-7680 GCA_038215315.1 Pseudanabaenales cyanobacterium | reverse complement strand
TTTCGTAATCCATCGGCGCATCGTTTTATCGATCCTTCACCAGAAGAAGGCGGAGCTTTTATCGTGTTTGTAAATCTTTTATTGAAAAAGCTTGAGGATCTCAGATAGCTTTTCAAGTACGGAAAACTTATTCATCTTGACATAAAGCTTTAAAATTAGAAGCTCTCAAGCGATCGCCTGACATAGCGATCGCTAGTCTATATCATTACTTTCAGGAAACAAAGCTTCCAAATCACGATATCCACTAACCACCCTGACAATCTCAACGGCTCATTTCTGATTCTCGCGAGTAATCCGAATCTTTTCTCTAAATCTCGCCATCACAACTTCCCCATCAATTACTTCACCACGATCTAACTGCTCTAGCCCAGCCTGTACCTTTTGGCGAGCATTCTGAAGCCAATGCTCGTAATGACTATCCCTTTCTTCAAGCAATCGAAACGCTTCAAAGATCACCTCATCCGCAGATCTATACTTACCAGTCTCAAGTTTTTTGTGAATGAACTGTTCTTGTTCTAGCCCCAACGCAATACTCATAATCAACCTCTTGAAAATTTCATAACTTGCTTAAATACTATTGAAATTATACTTTGTGTATTCTTCAGATGAATATAGCAAAAGCTTTAAAGTTAGATGTACTCAGAGCGATCGCATGATATTGAGTTCGTTATCATATAATCCATTGATCATAATAAAAGCTAAAAAGGTATAGCCATGCAAATCATTTCAGCACCAGAAGCAGATCGAGCCTTTAATCAAGTCATTGATCAAGCCCAACATGAACCCATAATGATTCGCCAGCAAAATCGTAATGTTGCCGTGATTTTATCAATAGAAGAATATCAACGCATTATCCAAACCAATATTCAAGAGTTTCAACAATTTAGAGCAAATATTGGTTATAAAGCAGAAACGCAGGGATTAAGTGAAGAAAAATTGCAGGAGCTTTTAAATAGCGATTAATAATTCTATGCATCTTGTATTTGATACCAATGTTTTAATCAGTGCATTGCTGTCACCAAAATCTATTGCTGCCAAGATTTTGAACTGGGCAGAAAACAATGGAACAGTTTTATATTCTGAAGCTACCTTGACAGAACTCATATCAGTTCTGAATCGCCCTAAATTTTCCGAATATATTTCCCTGAAGATATTGCAGGATTGGTTATTCGTATTAAAGCAGTATGGCTACTGTAGAAATTATCAATCAAATTAAACTCTGTCGCGATCCTAAAGATGACAAATTTATTGACATCGCTATAAATGGTGAAGCTTTGCATATCATCACTGGAGATAACGACTTACTTGTTTTACATCCAATTGAAACTATTTCAGTTATCAATCCAAGAAATTTTTTGGATGAGTTTTTAGCATAGAAGCCATTAAATAAGCTGCGATACCTAAAGCTTTAAAGTTAGAAGCACTAATAGCGATCGCATGAAACTGTAGCGAATAAAAAAGGAACGCAAAGCGCTCCTTTTTTTATTCGTTTTTTTTATTCGTCATAGCCTGTAATGGCTCTAACCATTAAAAATCGTCATCATAGCCACCGCTACTACTTGCCGCTTCATTGTCCTTGCGCGAACCGAGTAGCTCTAATCGATCAACTCTGACTACTGCTTTTTGCCGCTCTTCGCCTGTAGTACGGTCATTCCACCGATCAAACTTTAATGTTCCTGAAATACCGATTAAACTGCCTTTTTTGACATAATTGGCGGCAACTTCCGCAGTTTTATCCCAAACCTCTAGATCGATCCAATCGGGTGGCTCATCGCGATTGCTGGTGTTACGGTTGACCGCGATCGCAAAGTTGCAGACAACTTTTCCAGATTCAAAATGTTTAACATCAGGATCACGACCTGCGCGTCCGACTAGATGAACTTTGTTTAATGTCATAGGACAGATAATAAGAATAGATGATTATTATTATGAATGGATTTTGTGATTTGTGGCGTTTTCATAATAACTCAATAAGTGGTAATGCCATTTTGTGAATTAAGCCAAAAAAGCTGTGGCGCACGCGCAGCGTGCGCCACAGCTTTTTTGGCTTAATTTTCCGAAAGCGATCGCACTGAAGAAATGACATGATTTGCGACTGTTTCGATCTGTTCAAGGGTATTAAAGCGACCAATTCCAAATCGAATTGAGGCATAGGCAAGTGCAGGAGAGAGTCCTAAAGCAATGAGTACATGGGAAGGAGCAGTTTTCGCAGAGCTGCAAGCAGAACCTGATGAGACTGCCACTACTGGACTTAGAGCCAGCATTAGAGACTTTCCCTTGATGTTAGGTAGACTAACATTGAGGTTGCCTGCAAGTCTTTGGGTAGGATGCCCATTTAAAATCACCCCATCTAGCTCTTGTAGCCTTTGCCAAAGATGCTCACGCAATTGTAAGGTTTCCTGTTGTTCTGATGCTTGATTGGCGATCGCAATCTCTAGGGCTTTGGCAAATCCGACTATTTGCGGCGTATAGAGAGTGCCAGATCGTCTGCCCCTTTCCTGTCCACCACCATGAAGCTGTGGCGATAGATTTACTCTTGGGTTGCGGCGGCGCACATATAGCGCCCCGATCCCCTTAGCGCCATAGATCTTATGGGCAGTGAGTGACATTAAATCTATGTGCATCGCCTCAACGTCTAGTGGAATTTTCCCGATCGCTTGAGCTGCATCTGTATGAAATAAAACTTGACGATCGCGGCAAATCTGACCAATTGCCTCAATTGGTTGGAGTACCCCAATCTCATTATTAGCCGCCATTATGGAGACTAAAATCGTATCGTCACGAAAAGATTTCTCAAATTCTTGTAAGTTTACTAAGCCATCCTTTTCAACTGATAAATAAGTTACCTCAAACCCTAAGGATTGCAGATAAGCACAGGGATCAAGTACGGCACTATGTTCGGTTTGCAAAGTGATGATATGTCTGCCGCGTTGGTGGTAAGACTCAGCGATTCCCTTGATGGCTAGATTATTAGCCTCGGTTGCGCCGCTCGTAAATACGATTTCTTCAGGAGTCGCATTAATGCTATTGGCGATCGCCTCCCGCGCCAATTTAACTGCTGATTCTGTTTCCCATCCGTATAGATGTCCTACACTCGCAGGATTCCCAAAAGCTTCTCGAAAGTATGGCAGCATAGCTTGCAATACCCTCTCATCAACGGGTGTAGTCGCATGACAGTCAAGATAAATAGGCTTTTTCATGGATTAATATTACGAGAGTTGCAAGGCAACTCTTGTAATTATTTTTTTTACTTAGTCAAATCAATTATATCTTCAAAGTTTTGTAGAGAACTTCTGAATGATGACTCAGCGGCGATCGCATCTTTGGAATTAGCAGCATTGTCTAGCTTCACAAAATTTTTGAACAAATCATTGGCTAGAGTATTCGCTTTTTCTTTTTGGGCTTTGTCTAACTGCATTGCCGCTATCCTTAATTCACGGCGAATTTCTCCAAAGGGACCATGAATATAAGTAATGACATCATTCCACTTTTCAGAATATACATACTTTTCAAGACGATTAAAGCGATCGCTGAGGACTTGTAATTTTTCAGCCGAAGAAGCACTGATTGCTGCTATGGGCATAGCGCTCACAGGAAGAACAAGAGTTATCAACGAAGTGCTTACCAAAGTAATCAGTAAGCAAACAACGATCAAAACTTGATTGAAGCCTATCCAAATCTTTTTGAAATTAATCACAGAAAAATTCCTTATCCATGTGCAATATTTCTGCAATCTTACCGCAATTTGGATCTAGGAAAACAAAGCCTTAAAAGGCGCTGACACGAACCCATTGTTGGCTCATAGTCTGTTCATACAAGGATTCTAAGCTATCAATATTTTTTGCCAATGTGTAACGATCTAAAACTCTTTGCCTTGCTTTTAATCCAATGATTTTGGCTAACTCAGGATGCTCGACAAATAGAGGTAAAAGGGTGCAAAGTTGCGAAGTCACTTTATGAGAATCGAGAATGATACCCGCACCATGCTCAATCACTTCGCCATCGGCTCCAACATCTGTGGCAATACAAGTCACACCACAAGACATCGCCTCTAATAATGACAGAGACAAGCCTTCGACTAAAGATGGCAAAATAAATACATCTGTCCCACGCAAAATTTCAATACGCCTTTTTTCATCGGCAATATATCCCATCCAAACAATACTAGGATCAGAGCCATAAAAAGCTTTGAGCCCCGCCAGCAGAGGACCTGTCCCGACAATCGCCAATTTGCAGCCTTCAGGCATTCGACATTTACGCCATGATCTGAGCAAAGCTTCCACGTTTTTCTCAGCTGCGAGCCGACCTTGATACAAAAATAGTAGATCAGCTTTGAGTTCCTTTTTGATGTTGGAGATTCCAGGAGAATAGCGATCGCTATCAACTCCATTGGGAATAATCGCAATTCGCGTATTAGGAACTCCCAATTTATTGAGAAGTTCTTTTTGAATATTTGAGAAGATAATAACTTGGTTATAGTCTGCCAAGGATGGTGCGTAGATCTGATAAGTAAGCTGTTGGGTGCTAGAGGCAAGATTGCGACGTTTGACATCAAAGGGTTGGTGGAATGTCGCGACTAGAGGCAAGCCCAGCTCAGCACAAATCTCTGGCAATCGAAAATCGAGGGGTGATATGGCAAGAGACGCATGAACAAGATCGGGTTTGAGCGATCGCAAGGAGTCCACCAAAATTTTATTAGCCCGCAAAGATGGAACCGTATAAACTGTAGACTTATATAGGAATGGTAAGGTTACGTCCTGCTGGCTTCCATCCTCTATATATTCATGCTCAATTTGCTCAGAGATTTCACTTTCAGAATCTGGGGCAAAGTGCATAAAACTGACTCGATGACCACGATCAAGTAAAGCATTAGTAATTTCACGACTATAGGTTACATTGCCACAAGCTGGCGACTTTTTACCTAACCATGCAATATGCATGAACTACACCACATTGTTATTAGAAGTAATAATACCAAAATAGCGGTGATTTCTAGTCAGCCACTTGGTGGAACAACTTACTCCCGATTAGACGGTGCGGCGCGAAGCGCTGCACCGTCTAATCTTTCGCTGGAAACGGAGTATCTGAATTGCTAGAATACTTAATTAAGTTCGCAGGGATTCTATTAAAACCCAAAAAGCTGCGGCGCACGCCGCAGCTTTTTGGGTTATGGGTTTTATTTCGTTGAGCTACTTAGTCAGAATTTGGAATAGAGAGTTTGGTAATTTTTAATGACATTTAACGTAGTACTGCTAGTTCCAACTGGGATCAATGCGGCAATCGGCGGCTACGCAGGGGATGCCTTACCCGTTGCCAGAGCGATCGCTAGCATTGCCGACAACCTGATTACGCATCCCAATGTCTTAAACGGCGCAAGTTTATATTGGTCATTGCCAAATGTTTTATACACGGAAGGCTATGCTCTTGATCGCATGGCTAAGGGCGATTGGGGATTGCGTCCTATGCGATCAAACCGTATAGGAGTAATCCTTGATCGCGCCATAGAGCCAGATTTAGAACTGCGTCATCGCCAAGCGATCGCTGCTGCACAGGCAACTTTAGGATTAAATATTACGGATATTTTAGTTACTGATAGTGATCTTGGTGTGGAATTAAGATCGGGTGACTCAGGCGCAACATGGGGAACGATCGCTAATCTTGATAGTTTGCTTAGAGCTGCCGAAAAGTTAATTAAGGTTTCGCAGGTGCAGGCGATCGCTGTGGTTGCGAGATTTCCTGATGATTGCGATCGCGAAGCTTTACAAAACTACCGCCAAGGTAAGGGTGTCGATGCTCTCGCGGGAGCCGAAGCTGTGATTAGTCATGCGATCGTTCGTGAATTTGCGATACCCTGCGCCCATGCCCCTGCATTACAGCCTTTGCCTCTTGATGCAACCGTATCGCCTCGCGCTGCTGCTGAAGAATTAGGTTATACATTTTTGCCCTGTGTATTGGTTGGGCTGAGTCGTGCGCCGCAAATAATTACGCATCGTAATTTACTGAGATTTAGTGACATTACATCTGATGATATCGATGCGATCGTCACGCCCCATAGTGCTTGTGGTGGCGCAGGTTTACTCGCTTTAAATTGTTTACCTAATGTGCAAACAATCTTTGTGAAAGAGAATTCTACAGCACTGAATGTTACGCCTGAAATGTTAGGTTTACGAGGAATTACAGTCAACAATTATTGGGAAGCGATCGGCGTTTTAGCGGCAATTAAATCTGGCACCAATCCCCATAGTTTAAGGTAAAATCCAAAAGAGGGTGGCGGCGCTCCGCGCCGCCACCCTCTTTTGGGTTTTGATTTACAGCGCTTTGCGCTCAAACCCGAACCAGTAAAATTTTTGAAAGGATGGCGAAGCCATCCTTTCAAAAATTTTACTGTGGTTCGTTTGATTGGAAATTGTTGTAAGTGGCGACGGCTATAAATTAGGAAATGGCAACGCCATTTCCTAATTTGGTAAAATTTGCTGTGTGTTTTATGAAGCGATCGCAGCAGTCTCGAAGCCAATAGGTGTAGGCTTCAGGATTATTATCAATATCGCTCTGTAGCTGTTGGAGATCAATCCACTGCCAATCTTCAGCTTCTTCTGGATTAAGAATCGGTGGGCGATCGCTGTAGCCAACGAATACATGGTCAAATTCATGTTCGGTTAAGCCTCGATCTAGTTTGGCAAAGTAAATAAAACTAAATAATTCTTGCAGTTCGCAGGTCATGCCCATTTCTTCTTGTAAGCGGCGGTGAGCAGCATCTAGCAAAGTCTCTTCGGGGCGGGGATGGCTGCAACAAGTATTTGTCCACAGCCCGCCTGAATGATATTTATGTTTCGCTCTTTTTTGTAATAGAAGCTGTCCTTGCGAGTTGAGGATAAAAATAGAAAAGGCGCGATGTAGCTGCCCTAAAAGATGAGCCTGTAACTTTTCGGCTGTACCAATTTGTTGATCGCTCGTATCGACTAAGATTACCTGCTCTTCTAATTGATTAGACTTCATAAAATTGATAAGTAGATATCCAAAATAAATTACCCAAACCTTTAAAGTTACTCTCCACAGGAGCGCAACTAAAAACCCAGATCCCAAAAAGATGTGGCGCACGATGAGCGTGCGCCACATCTTTTTGGGCTTTAGCTACTTAGCTTACAAAGTATCGTCGTTCTATGCAAAGACTAATTTTTCTTTCTCAACAGTGATTTTAATTTGGTAGCCTTCTCCAAATGTTCCTTCAAGGATCTTATTCGCGATTGGATTCTCGATTTCCCTTTGAATTGCACGTTTAAGTGGTCTTGCCCCATAGAAAGGATCGTAACCGATCGCTGCAATGTGGTCTTTAGCTTCTTCGCTGAGAGTGAGAGAGATTTTGCGATCGCTTAATCTATGCTCAATCCGCTTAATTTGCAATTCGGCGATCGCCCGAATCTCACTACGTCGCAGAGCATGGAAGATCACCGTCTCATCAATGCGATTTAGAAATTCAGGACGGAAATGACTATATAAAGCATCAAGCACCTTCTTCCGCATCTCCTCATATTTCGAGTCTCCATCAATCTCAGTTGGTAAATCCTTAGATATTTCGAGAATGCGATCGCTGCCAATGTTGCTGGTCATGATGATCACCGTATTCTTGCAATCAATTAATCTACCTTGACTATCGGTGATTCTGCCGTCATCAAGAACTTG
>JBBQRB010000159.1:0-7698 GCA_038215315.1 Pseudanabaenales cyanobacterium | reverse complement strand
TTGGTTTCTGTTGCTAGTAAGATCGGCTGTGGCTCTAGAGGTGGACGAGTGAGATCCGCGAACGACTCATTTACATACCAAGCATTTGGCGGTACACCAAGGCGATATCCAATAGAAGGCGTATTGTTTAAGTTCATATATATAAACGCTGTATATTGTGATGCTATCACCATTAGCTAGATTGCTATAGTAGTGAGTGTCTAGATTAACTCTTAGGCACTCACTAGAATATTTTCAGTAAAAAAGTTTTTGCCTGTTTACCCTTAAAGTCCCCCTATGAACCTAGCCGCATTCACAGCCGCCCTAGAAGGAATTGAAGCGATCGCAACTCCTAGTCAAGTCGCCAAACTGTCTGAAGATTACTATCATTTTAGTCCGATTCTCGTCCCCTTACTGGAAGGAAAAGTCGGCGATATTGTTCTGCGCCCTAATGACGAGTCCGAGGTTATTCGTATCGCTCGCGCCTGTGCTAAGTACCAAATCCCCTTGACTGTGCGTGGTGGTGGAACAGGAAACTATGGTCAATGTATGCCTTTAAAGGGTGGCGCGATTTTAGACATGACTAAAATGAATGCCATTCGCCACTTAGAAGCAGGGCTGGCGCGGGTGGAGTCGGGTATTAAAATAGCAGCACTGGACAAGCAAGCGCGAACGATCGGTTGGGAAATGCGGATGGTTCCTTCAACTTTTCGTAGTGCGACTGTGGGCGGATTTATTGCTGGCGGTAGCGGCGGGATCGGGTCAATTCTCTATGGGCAATTGCGCGATCGCGGTAATTTAAGAGCCGTGCGGGTGGTCACAGTCGAAGATGAACCAAGGGTGCTAGAACTGCGTGGTGATGATGTGCAGAAGGTCAATCATGCATACGGCACTAACGGCATTATTACGGAATTAGAAATTCCTCTTGCGCCTGCCTATCCTTGGGCAGAATGCATTGCATCATTTCCTGATTTTAGTTCGGCAGCCCGTTTTGGTTTGGTTTTAGGAAATAGCGACGGAATTCTCAAAAAGATGATTTGTGTCTGTGAAGATCCGATTCCATCCTATTTTGCCGCACTTCGCAGTTCTATTCCGTTTGGTTCTCACTGTGCGCTGATGCTCGTATCTGAGCCAGATCTTGATCCTCTACGCAATCTCGTGCGCGAGTTTAAAGGTACTCTCTGCTACGAAAAGAGTGCGGCTGAAGCGAGTAAAGGGATTAGCTTAGTCGAATTTTCTTGGAATCACACTACTCTCCATGCCCGTAGTGTCGATACTTCTATCACCTATTTACAAAGTCTATTTCTAAATTTAGAAGCAGTCCAAGCAATGCGCGATCGCTTCCCTGATGAAGTAATAATGCATTTGGAATATATTCGCATGAATGGCGTTGTTATCCCTGTGGCGATTCAACTTGTGCGGTATACGACCGAGGCGCGGATGAATGAAATTATTGCTATCCATGAAGCGCATGGTGTTCTCATTGCCAATCCTCATACCTACATTTTAGAAGATGGTGGGATGAAAGCGATTAACTATGATCATTTAGAATTCAAGCGTCAAGTTGATCCCTACGGACTAATGAATCCTGGGAAGATGAGAGCTTGGGACGAACAATAGCAAAAAAAAGCTCTAGCGCATGCTGCGCGGGCGCTAGAGCTTTTTTTACTTAACTTATATGTGCTGCAGCAGTTCCAAATTCAAAAAGTAGCAAGAGATACAGATATAAGTTTACAAATAGCAGTAGAGGTAAAGAAAAGACAAAAACACAATATCAGTTAAGAAATGCAAGGAATAGTATTGGTTTTCGGTATTCTTTTAGGGTTTCTGCATGAGACGATCGGTGAGATCAAAGATCCTCGTGGGGCAAGTAATGCCACAAAATATAAAGTCAGTGATGGGATGCTTGCCGCATTTTCAATGTTCTTCATGCAATGTGAATCATTTTTAGAACATCAAAGACAAATGCATAGTCGAATGGGTAAAGACAACGCTCAAAGTATATTTGCATTAGAGAAAATACCAAGCGACCCACAAACACGCAACATCCTTGATTTAATTAAGGCAAATAGCCTGAACAAAGTATTTGAGCTAGTTTATCAATTTCTGCAATTAGGAAAGCATCTAAAAAGTTATGAAAGACTATGTGGGAACTTGTTGATATGTTTGGATGGAACCCAATACCATAGTTCCGCAAAAATCTCCTGCGAGTGTTGTAGTATTCGCAACCACAGCAATGGCAAAGTAACATACTCACACACTGCGATTTTGCCCGTGATCGTAGCGCCTAACTGTAAAGAAGTAATATCTTTACCACCAGAATTCGTTGTACCGCAAGATGGACATGACAAACAAGATTGCGAAACAGCCGCCGCGAAACGCTGGATTAGCCATCATCGGCATCTGTTTAAAGGTCAAGCAGTGACGCTTTTAGGGGATGATCTCTATAGTCGCCAACCGATGTGTCAGCATTGTTTAGATACTGGTATGAACTTTATTTTTACCTGCTTAGCATCTAGCCATCCCAGTTTATATGAGTGGCTAGAATACTTGGACAAAAATGGAGAAGTCCAAAGTTTCAGCACAAAATATAAGCAAGGAAAGTCACGAAAAACATATAATTATCGATTTGTGAATCAGATGCCATTACGAGACCAGCAACCATCACTACTCGTGAACTGGTGTGAACTCACGATTCTAAATACCAAAGATGGTTCGGTAGTCTATTACAATGCATTTGTTACCAATCACACTATCACTCCAGACAATGTTGTGGAAGTCGTTGAATCAGCTAGAGCGCGTTGGAAGACCGAAAATGAGAACCATAACATCCTAAAGACCAAGGGGTATAACTTGGAACATAATTTCGGACATGGAGAAAAGTATCTATCATCAATTCTTTTAACCCTGAATTTACTAGCTTTTCTATTCCATTCAGTTCTACAGTTATTGGACTCTAACTATCAAAAGATTCGGATTAAGCGCGGTACTCGTAGAGGATTCTTTCAAGACATTCTCTCTCTTACTAAATACTTTCTCTTTGAAAGTTGGCAACACTTAATCAGCTTTATGCTTGATGGAACACCAACACCTATCAATTCATGCTAATTTTAGACTCATTGTTTTGTATCTCTTGCTACTTTTTGAATTTGGAATTACTGTAGAAGAATGGTTTTTACACTTGCTAATACATAAAGATATTTACATCTCAAGTATTCTTAATTTTTATAGAACTCCTTGGGAGAAAGAAAGTAATTTACAGGGAAAATGGCACGCTGGAGCGGAGCCTAATCACAGTTCTATAATTTATGCTAAAAAACTGACAGAATATTTGGACTTAGATACTTCTGTAGATATATCTTCATCCAAAGCTCTTCTACTCTGGAGACCAGAGGAAAATTTTTGGGGCAAATGGTATTTAAAACCTCATTCAGATAAAAAGCCTAGCCCCTATCGTCGAGGCTATCCTCTTTTAGGTAAAGTTCTTAATGCAGTTTTTAAAAAACTAGACTTACAAGTAAGTGGAATTGAAGAAGATCGTAAATATTACATGCCACTAGATCCAGCACTTCCATTTCTACTATGTCTCAGAATTTTTGCTACAACGGTACATAAAGAGCCAAAGATTATCTGGAATAGTTTTAATAATATTGATAACTCTGTTGTATATCAAGTTTCGATTTCTTGTGAGAAAACTAATTGGGGATTGAGAAATGACTATTGGAATGGGTCAGATCGAGGACAAGGAGTTATTAAAGTCTTCTATGAAACTCTATTACATTGGCGAATTACGATGACTTGTAGTTCAAACAAAGAAAGAGAAGAATGGGTGCAGCTATTTACCAAGGGTGTTGATTATCCACCTTACGGTTTTTACTTTACGCCTGGATGGGTTCATCTATCATGGATTTCAAGTAGTAGTACTATAGGAAAAAAAGAAAAATGATTACGATATATAGCTATGGTGGTGATATTCCTTTAGAAACGATCACTGAAGTATGTCAACAACTTAACATAGAAGTAGAATGTGTTGATGATGTCTCTTTGATTCATGGAGATATAGCTCTATGTCATTCAATGAGTGAAGAACAATGGCAGAGCATTGTATCAACGGCAAGTTCAGGTAATGTAAGAGTAAGAATGTCAACAGTGGGACTTGCCCCAACACCTCAACCAATTCTTAGATTGTCTGGAGTAATTGTACTTCATCTAATTAACATTCCAGATGATTTAAATGAAAGTGATTGGAAAGTAATCTTTAGAAACTTGACTGATGCTTCAATGATTAATCTATTTGCTGAGCCTTATACTATGCATGAAGCAAAGCGTTTCTTTTTTAGTGTTTATCCAGAATTTCTTCTCTCTTTTAGTATTCTCTGTCAGGGCTATCTAGCAACTAACAGCGACTCTGATTATGTTGCAGTAAAAAAAGCCTTAACCAAAATGGGTTGGGATTACTTCAAAGATTCAGATAATCATGCTGCAATAATCCACGCAGATATTTTAAATAAAAAATCAGAAACTAAGAAAAGGAGCTGGTGGCTAGAACCATTTGAAAATATATCTGTTGATGAAATTAGCAATAAAGTACACAAAGAATGGGATGCACTAGAATCAAATATTGATTATGCTGCTGTTGGCAAGCTTTTAACAGAACTTGAACAGGAAACTATTAAAAATCCCGCCATTGTCGCTAATGCCTACCTAGCGATCACCGCCCGACTAGAAAAAGAGTAAATCATCCTCATGCGAACTGACACGATCTTTTACAAAATATTCCAAACCTTCAACACACTCCTGTTTGAACTACTCGACCAGCCAGCCAAATAAGGATATCAGTTCGTCTCAGTAGAAGAAAAAGAAAAAGCATTTCGATTTGATGGCATCTTTACACCCGATCGCATAGAGAAACCCATTTACTTCGTCGAAGTTCAGTTTCAACCCAAGCCTAACTTCTATTGGGAATTTCTGAGCGAAATTTTGCTCTATCTCAGTCAATATGAGCCACCAAACGACTGGAAAGCGATCGCCATATTCAAAGATCGTGCGATCGCCCCCAAACAACTATCCAAATTCCAACAAGAGATCGTTGCCAATAACCGTCTAATTTCGATTTACCTAGATGAGTTAAAAGATACTCAGTCAGCAGCGATCGGCATAATCGGTCTAATCACCAGTCCTGAGCAAGACGCACCAAAAATTGTCCAAAACCTAAAACAGCAAGACTTGAATGCAGATATAATAGACCTAATCGAAACAGTGCTTGTATCCAAATTTAAAAACCTAAGCCGCGAGGAGATCGAAACCATGTTTGCACTCAGCGATCTAAAAAACACCAAGGTCTATCAAGAAGCCTTGCAAGAAGGTAAGGAAGAAGGTAAACGAGAAATTGAACTAAACTTGCTTAAAACAGGGATGAAGGTTACTCAAGTTGCTCAAATAACAGGCTTGGCAGTTGAGCAAGTGCGTCAACTACAAAAATAAGCTTGTTTGCGATCGGCTAGAGAGACAGTAAATCATCCGAAAAGGTTATACCTTCATATAATTGTTCGATTGAGAAAGTCAAATTAATACTTTTTAACTCGATTAAGTCACCCTCTACATAAGTATTAATTTTCCACTTATCTCCATCAAGTCTCTCATATAGGTCAATTTCAATTTTGTCAGCATTCACCAAAATATAATCTTGCAAGCTATCGGATTGTCGATACCAGTTGAATTTTTTGCCCCTGTCATAGGCTTCCGTGCTAGGCGAAAGAACCTCTACGATTAGGCAGGGATAACTTATAAATTGAGTGGCATTTTTATCGCGATCGTCGCAGCTAACACTGATATCAGGATAAACAAATTTAGTCGATTTCTGAATTTTTATTCTGACATCAGAAGTCAAAACTCGACAACCACTACCACGCAAATAATTCCCTAACAATATTATAGAATTGCCAGCAATTTGTCCGTGGTTAACGGTTCCCCCAGACATAGCATAGACTTCACCATCTAAATATTCATACCGCAGTTCTTGCTTTGCTTCCCATTCAAAATATTCTTCTGGGGTCAATTTTGGAAAACTGTCCTGTATAGCAATCATTTTTTTACCTCCTGATGTACTTGATCGAAAGCCATTCTTTTAGTTCTCCTCCCAGCCATTCATAAGGTTCATAGTTTTGCAAACCCGACAAATAGCTCTCTAGCCAATCTGATTTTGACACTCATAAGGTAGTCCTACTAGTACAACATTCTAGCTAAAAGTTGCCCCAGAAAAATTATTCAAAAAAAAGGATGAGTAGCAAGCACCACTCATCCCCTTTCCTAAAAATTGCTACCTCGTAGACAGACCTGTCGCCATGCATAGCTCTCCGCTCTTGGACAAGCATCCCAACAATCCAGACCTCCATACATAGCCAAGAAAGCAGGCTGCTGGTAAATAAGGCGCACGGGCGGTGACTCCAAACACACCGAAAAACCGCGATCGCCTAAAGCTTTTAGCAAAGCTTCATCTTGAGGTTCATCCTTCCATGTCGCACTCATGCGGAAAAAACTAGGCGCGATCTCCCATTCACGAAAATCAATGCGATCAGTTAACCCAATTTCGTTGAGCGCATCAATTAGCTCAAAACACTCAACCTGACGCTTTGCCACAGACTCCAATGACTCCGCAAATACAGCATTTGCCCAGATAGCCGCCAGAGGATGGATTCTCGCATTAATTGCAAACTCATTATCCAGATCGAGTCCTAATTCCAGTCTCTGGCGCATCGGATGCTGTGTCCACCAAAGTAACTTGCGATAAAGCTCCTCATTATTAGTCAAGATCGCACCACCTTCACCAGCAAATAGAGATTTACCAAAGGTAAAAGAAACAACCAAAGCATCAGCTAATGCACTCGCTGGTAAATCATTGCGAGATGCCCCGAAACTCTGAGCCGCATCAGCTATATAAAAGATGCCATAATGATCAGCGATCTCTCTCATAGTCAGAGCATCACAGGGCACACCATACAAATCAACTCCTAAAATAGCCTTTGTATTTGGTGCGATCGCCTTTCTTACAGAGTCTGGGTTTAGGGTGAGAGTATGATCGATATCCGCAAATATAGGCTGACAACCAACTTGCAAAAATCCAGATAACGAAGCACCATAGGTATAAGGTGTAGTCACAAACGTAGAGTCACCGAGTTCCAACGCCATCGCGATCGCCCACAGTCCCATAGTGGCATTGCTGACACATAAGGCATATCGCATCCCATAATGGCGCTCTAGCTTTTCCTCTAGCTCAGCGATCGCGCCAGCCCCTAATAAAGACGTCTGTTGCAATGCCGAACTAGACTGAGCTTCGAGAAAATAATTTGTAATCGCAGCGATCGGATTTTTAAACATTAGCTTTAGGTTCGTATTTTTCAATTTGTTTGTCTAATTCCTGATGATCGATATCACCAGTCAACGGATCGACAATCATTTGTAAATGCAGAGGGAAAGGATAGCTAGCAGGATCGTCACTCCAAGGTAGAAAAGACCGATAGGAGCAAACCTTAATTGCCCAAAGATCGGCATAAATGGCTGAATCTTGATTTGACGATCCACAAAAGTCTTTAGCAGCAAAAAGAATAGCTTCAGGAGTAAGTGGATTGATCAGCAAAGACGCTTGCGCGATCGCGCCACGAATGTGACGGGCATTAGCACCTTTGTGATAAAAGATTTGTGCTGCCTTTTGAATTTGCG
>JBBQRB010000158.1:0-7705 GCA_038215315.1 Pseudanabaenales cyanobacterium | reverse complement strand
ATGCGTCTAGCTTTGAGCGCACCTTCACCACTCATTGATGAAATCATCACTGTGCCATCATCTTCGATGTCGATCTTGGCTCCAGTTTCCTCAGTGATGCCCTTGATGTTTTTACCACCAGGTCCAATGATCATGCCGATTTGTTCAGGATCGATGCGAATCGTCAGCAAGCGTGGTGCATAGGGAGAAAGCTCAGGTCTTGGCGCAGAGAGCAGCTTCAACATTTCACCCATGATGTGAGCGCGTCCAGTTTTGGCTTGCATGACTGCCGATCGCACTGTTTCCATGGAGATGCTCGTGATCTTCATATCCATTTGCAAAGCGGTGATACCTTTATCAGTACCCGCAACCTTGAAGTCCATGTCACCAAGGAAATCTTCAATGCCTTGAATATCAGTCAAAATCCGAACTTCATCGCCTTCCTTGATCAAGCCCATCGCTACGCCGCTTACGGGTTTTGAGATCGGTACGCCTGCATCCATCAACGCGAGAGTCGAGCCACAAACAGAACCCATCGATGTGGAGCCGTTGGAAGATAGAACTTCTGATACTAGGCGTAGAACATAGGGGAATTCGGCTTTGGATGGGAGTACGGGTAGAAGTGCGCGTTCGGCTAAGGCTCCGTGACCAATTTCGCGGCGACCTGCCGATCGCATTGGTCTAGCTTCACCAACCGAGTAGGGCGGGAAATTGTAATGGTGCATATAACGCTTTTTCGCGTCAGGGTGCAGATCGTCCATTTCCTGTGCATCTCCAGGTGTGCCAAGGGTGGCGATCGTTAATACTTGAGTCAAGCCGCGATTAAACAAGCCACTACCATGCACGCGAGGAATCACACTTACTTCTGTCCAGATTGGACGCACTTCGTCGAGTTTGCGTCCGTCAATGCGAACATTCTGCTCGATTACTTGCAAGCGCATCAGCTTTTTGGTGAGTTCCTTGTAAGTGGCACTGATCACTTTTTTATCAGCAACCAATTTCACAGGGTCTTCTTCAGGCAAAGCTGCGATCGCTGCTAAAAGCTCAGCCTTGATCGCATCAAGGTTAGCATCGCGCACACTACGATCTTTCTCGCAACTAGCCACCACTTGAGCAACTTTATCTTTGACTGTGTTGGCAATAAAGTTTTCTAAGGTGGGATCGGTTTCAGGGTTGACTATTTTGGGTAGCGAAATCCCTAACTCACTAAGCAACTCAGTCTGCGCTTTGATTAATTCAAGAACTGCTTCATAACCAAAATCGATCGCTTCAATCATGTCGGCTTCGGGCAACTGATTTGCGCCCGCTTCGACCATGATGATCCCTTCCGCAGTGCCAGCAACTACGAGATCGAGATCTCCTGCTTCAACTTCGGCATAAGTCGGATTGATGATAAACTCATCACCAACTAAACCAACGCGCACCCCAGCCATAGGTCCCATAAATGGCAATCCAGCTACCAACGCGGCGATTGATGCGCCTGTAACTGCAAGCACATCGGGCGGAGCTTTTTCATCGATCGCCATAGTTGTGGCGACGATCTGCACATCATCACGCAACCAGTTGGGAAACAAAGGTCGCATGGGGCGATCGATTAGGCGGCAGGTGAGGGTTGCTTTTTCGGGTGGTCTACCTTCACGGCGCAAGAAGCCACCAGGAATACGTCCTGCTGCATATAGCCTTTCTTCATAATCAACTAGCAATGGCACAAAATCAACGCCGTCTCGGGCGGGACCTCTGGTCGCGGTTACTAATATCGCGGTCTCTCCACACTGGACTAATACTGAGCCACCAGCTTGAGGGGCAAAAGTGCCAATTCTTAATTTAATTTCCCTGCCATAAAAAGGGATAATTTTTGTTACGGCATCCATCTATAATCTACTTCCGTTTTGACTTTTTTCTCGTTATATCTGGCAATTTTAGCACTGATGTAGTATGCTCTGTTTTTTCTTTGCTTTTTGCCAAGATTCCAGCGCTTTATGTTGGCTTAAGTGGGCAAGCATAATTAAACCCAAAACCCAAAAAGCTGTAGCGCACTCTGCGCGTGCGCTACAGCTTTTTGGGTTTTAAGGTTTCTTTTGCCTAGTTACAGCCTATTGAGGCTTTAAAGGGTACAGAGAAACTTTTGAAAGTGCCGCGAAGCGGCACTTTCAAAAGTTTCTCAAGGTTTTATAACAGCGCAGAGTGCTGTAGTTTGCTATATCAATAAAAAAGAGACGTATTTCGTCTCTTTTTTATTCAAAGAAATTAATTATTTTTACTATTTAACTTCTTGTAATTCTGGCTTGTTACTCACTGGTTGAACCTTGGGCTGAAGCACTGGAGGATTAGCCAGATAGTCCGCAAGTTGAGCTTCAATCTGTTCACGAACAATCGAGCGATATTCAAGGAAATGCTCACCTTGAGCGCAAACTGACAGATAGCTAGTGACTACGTTAGGATAGCGCTTCATCAAATCAAAGAGATTAATCCAGAATTGAAAACGAGTTTTGCGAACAAAACCTTGTCTCCAACATAAGATTAGCAAGGCTTTGATTGCAGTCCAATCAGTTCTCTTCTTCTGATCGGTTTTCTCTCTCTTAATTCGCTTATACGGCGATTCGCCTAAAATCAAGAAGTGACGGTAGGTGCGATTGAGAAAGACAAGCGGATCGTAAAGAGTCCAGAAAGCATGAACATATTCTGTGGCAATATCTTCTAGCGGACGGGTAGGCATGAAGTTCATCAAAGTAGCTTGATGCCCATTACTATTTTGGGTAATCATCCGTCCTTCTTTGTTTAGACGATGCCACAGCCCAGTATCAGGCAGGGCTTGCAGCATACTAAACAGGGCTGTAGGAACAGCAGTAAGTTCCACAAATTGGACAATGCGATCGCCAGCTCCTTTCTTCTCACCATCAAAGCCGATGATAAATCCTGCCATGACTCGAATTCCTGCTTTAGCGATGTTAATCACTGAGTCTGAAAGCGGATCACGATTGTTTTGGAATTTTTTAGTAAGGGCAAGGCTATCAGTATCAGGAGTTTCAATACCAAGGAATACTGAACCAAAGTTACATTCCACCATCATCTGCATCATTTCCGCATCTTGGGCAAGATCGACCGATGCTTCTGTGGCAAAGGAGAAGGGATAGTTACGCTCCTTCATCCAAGGCTTTAACTCTTGGAGCATTACCTTTACATTGCGCTTGTTGCCGATGAAGTTGTCATCAACCATGAAAATACTGCGTCTCCAGCCGAGATCGTAAAGACGCTGCAACTCGGCAAGAATTTGCTCAGGAGTTTTGGTGCGAGGCTTGCGTCCGTAGAGTACGATAATGTCGCAAAATTCGCATTGGAAGGGGCAACCACGCGAAAACTGTACTGACATTTCGGCATAGCGGTTCATTTCTAATAATTCAAAGCGGGGAATTGGTGTGTCCGTAACCGCAGGGCGCTCGCCGTTGGCTCTTAAGATACCTGCGCGATCGCCTCTTTCAATGGCTTCGACAAACATTGGCAAAGTGATTTCACCTTCATCAAGAATTAAGAAATCTGCACCTGAAACTTTTGCTTCTTCGGGCAATGCAGTAGGATAAGGACCGCCAACTGCGACTAATTTACCGCGTTTTTTTGCTTCTTGAATTTGGGCTAGAAAATCATCCTTTTGGACGATCATCGCGGAGAGGATCACCACTTCTGCCCATTCCCATTCGGCTTCGGTGATGTCGCGGATATTGCGATCGACTAATTTAAAATCCCAAGTTTGGGGCAAGATCGCCGCAACCGTGACCATGCCAAGGGGAGGTAGCTGAGCTTTATAACCAACTAATTCCAATGTTTTCTCAAACGACCAAAAGCTTTTGGGAAATAACGGGTAGACGAGTAAAACACGCATTGTTTATAGTTGGGGTTTATTTTTGATCAATTATGAACTGCATTTATTATAAATGGTGATGCAATGCAATGTGCCGTATTTATACTTACATTGCTTTGCGCTTAAACCCCTTATTGATTCGTAAATTAGGTAAGCATAATTAAACCCGAAACCCAGAAAGCTGTAGCGTGCGCTACAGCTTTTTGGGTTTTAAGGTTTCTTTTGCCTATCTAAGTAGTAGCAATTTATGAATTGCCACTACTTCTAAAAACCGAAAAACTTGCCGATTATGCTAGTGAAGTTACTGATAAACTGCAAATTCTTTTCCAATGGTGTGAGTACTTTTACATTAGCAACGGCTTGTCGCAAAAATACACCTCTTCCAGAAAATTGATTATCCATTAAAGCAACCTTATTCCGAAAATACGGCCAAAATGTTTCTGTGCGGATAGTTGAATAACCCAGTCGGCTATCAAAACCTATCAATAAATGACTTTCAACACTCGTCTTTGCTGGCGATGTTTCCATTACATATATGCCCCCGCTCCCTTCTAAATAGAGCTTTCCTGTCCCATGAAAAATAATGTACCGATGTTGCCCTGTCAACCAACTATGAAAACTCCATATCCATTGAGTCTTTAACTGAATATCTCCAGATATCCCAGTAATACAAGCAGGATGCATAACAAGTCCTGGATGTTGTTGTAACTGTATTTCAGTAATGTAGTTACTTGCCATTTTGGGAGATAAAACAACCATTCCATCTTCAACTTTACTCTTAGTAGTAAATTCTGTTAACTCAACTAATCCCGATGCATAACTGATAAATGGAGCAGACCATTTCCAAAGCAATCTAGTTCGTTTAGTTAGATTACGATCATATTGATTCATGGAATCCATTCTCATATACAAAGGATTGAACAGATCAACCTTTATACTGATTGTCTTTTCTGCATTTTTATAAAAAATATTTCCATCGTTTATTGGATCAGTTAACTGAATGGGTGGAACCTTTTCTGCAAAATGGGCAATGCAAAAAAAACACCAGATCTTCCATAAAGGAGAAGCGAATAAAACAAAAAGAATAATATAAAAAAAATATATCCAATTCTCTTGAAAATTCACCACTAATAATTTCCATACTTCACCCAATCTTTGTTCTGATTCTTTAAGCTCGTTAGTTTTTTGCTCCAGTTGTTCCTTGAGATCTTCCAGTTGCTTCTGACGTTCACGATATTCATTTTCTAATCGTTTGTAAACTGCTGCTTCCTTTCTCAGTAGTTCGCAAGCAGTCTCCTGTTGTAATCTTTTATCAAAACGAAAAAATTCATACCATGGAATATCGGTATTACATTCCGCTTCAGTTTTGCTGTCAATATCTTTTTTTAAACGGTCGATCTCCATCTGAAATTGTGGTGTTGTATTAACCTCAAGTTGCTTGATATCTCTGTTTATTCTATTGACAATTTCCTGAGCTTCTTTGCCTGAAAGTTGATTCCAAAGATCTTGCCCTATTGGTCTAAGGATGCCATTCGCAGCAGATAGGATTGTCAATACAGCAATAAGCAATGCAATGACAGTGATTTTATTTGTCAGCCATAAAATGATAGCGAATATCAGTTTCACGAAATATTACTATTTATACAAGCTAACATTCATCTTATCTCAATTGATCATTATGAATATGTACAAC
Source organism: Pseudanabaenales cyanobacterium (assembly GCA_038215315.1). Taxonomy (GTDB): domain Bacteria; phylum Cyanobacteriota; class Cyanobacteriia; order Pseudanabaenales; family Pseudanabaenaceae; genus Pseudanabaena. Next base: position 2,177 of record JBBQRB010000158.1, on the reverse strand, counting down.
GACACTTCATGACGCTTCTGATGCGACTTACTTACGTTGATGTGTTTCGACAAGTTTCTGAAATGACAATAGAGTTTGTTGATGGCGTTCACCTGCTACCCAAGTGAAATCATCATGTCCTGCCCCTGCTACCCAAAGAGACATTTTCGGTTCTGAGGCAGCTTCATAAAGCGTTTGACCGTGCTTAATAGGAATCGTTTGGTCAGCTTGACCATGCATCACAAGAACAGGGCAACGAACTTTTTGCAGTTTGTCAAGATTGGAGAACTTGTCAAAGGGCAGTATGGGAAACGGGACAACAACTCGGAATGCAGAAGTAAATGTACTCTCTAGGATCAAACCAGCAACAGAATGCCGAGTTGCGAGGTCAGTCGCCGATCCACCTCCCACCGACCGCCCATATAGGATGATCTGCTCAGGAGGTATTTTGAGTTGTTGCGTCAGATACTTGTAAGCAGCATCAGCATCTTGATAAGCATTGCCCTCATTTGGCTTACCATCACTGGTTCCGTATCCACGATAGTCATAAGCAAAAACATTAAATCCCCAGCTACGTAAGCGATTTAGCATAGAACGAATATCACCAAGATCTTCCGCATTGCCATGAATATAGAGCAAGGTATATCTGGAATCAGCATTAGGCAAGTACGTTGCTGATATCCTCTCGGTATCGTTAACAGGAATTTTAAGAATTTCTGTAGTGTCTTGATAAGTAGCAGTCTGAGGCAAAAAAATCATGCTGTCTGCGCGAAAAAAGACATAAAGCGCAAAAAAAGTGTAAATAAACAGCAGCGATCGCACCAGTCTTTTCCAACTAAGTTCCCCGATAAGCAGTTTTTTAAGTGGCAGATTATGCATAAACGGACACCCCTAACTCCTGCAACTTAATTTTTCCTAGAGTTTCTAGTAAGATAGCGGCAAAGTTGAGTCTCCACAGATAAATCCTGCTGCTCACAGATCAACTTCGGGTAGTCGGCTCCAACGCAGTGTTAGGCTCCGCGCTTCGACTCCTGAAACTCCAAAATTTTGTCGTATAGACTTGCTACTGATTCTTGATCGAAAAGCTCTTCCTTAAGTTTTAGGTAGTCTCCACTTCCTGAATTACAAGCCGCCCAGAATCGAGTAACCTTCGATGGCTCCATGTTCACAAACAAAACTCGTAACCCTTCCTGCAAAACTTTTTGCTCATTCTGGACTTTGATTATCACCGTTTACCTCCAAAACAAAATCGACTGGATTCACTACTTTCAGTATCAATCCTGCACACCGATTAATCAGTCGCTTGTCACAAGTGATGAAATAGTCACTCCTAAGCATCTCAGCACAAGCAACGTGTAATGCGTCAACTGCCTTGAGTCCATTATGCCCCAATTCTTCAGATCTTTGTCGGATGGCTTCATCCACCATTTGTATTGCTTCTGCCATCTGAAGATAGCGATTCATGGCTTCTTGCTTGAGGGGATAAGGATTACGACTGTTTTCGTATTCCAGTACTGAAGAACTGACTAAATCGACCATTCCCGTCTCTACCATTTGTAAAATTATCACAACGGCTTGCGATTCAAGAAAAATTTTGGGCTGGGTTTGATCGTCGAACGGGCGATTGTAGACACTAGTGTCTAAATATACTTTTGTCATGCAGTTGCACAGTAGAGCAAACTCAGCTTATCGTACCCTGCTGATCGCTCAAATTAGATACTGTTTTCTTAATCGACGCTCAGTTCTTTAATAAATCTTTTTACAAATTAGTGTAGCTGAGAAAGCCCCATTCTTGAACTAAAAATGTGGCTTTCAATGTATTTTAAGGTGTCATTTAGAAAGTCCACCGCCCACCGCATGAACCCTCAAAACTTCCCAGAACAACTGCTTCTTTCCCATCGCCTTTAGGCACAAATGAGTAGTCCTTTGTAGCAAACTTATCTTTTGTTCCCTTTACGACTTTAGGAGAAAATTGCACAGCTACATTCGCTCCACCCAAAGTAGTAAAGAAGTTGTCAACATCAGCCTATGTTATTCCAGAAGCTGCAAAATTAGCCATGTCTGCAGTGGTCAGCTTATCAAATAGATCCATAAAAGCATCGTTGATTGTTTTTCCAATTAGATCAGAAACCTTGTCGTATTCAGTTGTGTCTTCCATTTTTAAATCCTTTGGAGCCGTTTGTTTGAAGCCTAACGAC
>JBBQRB010000157.1:0-7740 GCA_038215315.1 Pseudanabaenales cyanobacterium | reverse complement strand
CCCAAAGAAATTTTTGAAAGTGCCGCGAAGCGGCACTTTCAAAAATTTCTTTGTACCCTTTAAAGCTTCAATAGACTGTAGGCAAAAGAAACCTTAGAACCCAAAAAGCTAAGGCGCACGCGCAGCGTGCGCCTTAGCTTTTTGGGTTCTGGGTTTTTATAAGTTTTCCCCAGCGAATCCCTTAATCGATTACATCAAATGTCTCATTGTCATTTTTAGTAAATCGGCTTGAATAAATGGCTTGGTTAGGTAATCGGTAGCACCTGCTAGTCTTGCTCTAGCGCGATCAATTAAGCCTTTATTTCCTGTAACCATCACAATCGGAATATCTTTAAGTGCTGAAGATTTACGAATTAGGGTGCAAATTTGATATCCATCAACGTTTGGCATTCCAATATCCAGTAGGATCAAATCAGGCTTGATCGAATTAATTTTCATTATGGCTTTCATTGAGTCCTGAATTAAAGTTACGTGAAAGTCTTCGCTTCCCAAGTAGCTACTGATAATGCTTAGCATTGACTGGCTATCATCTATGCATACAATTTTCCATACTTTTGAAGAGTTATTAGCAAAAACTTGAGAAATACTAGAGTTGTCTTCAGCTAAACCAGCAGATTCATCACTGAAAGTTTCAGAGGGTTTTTCAATATTCTCTTCCTCTTTAGCAGGATTTAAATAATAGGTGCACGGCAACATATCAAAAGGCGGTAAAGGATCTCTCAATAGGATTGAGCCATTGGCGATCAGTGGCGTAATTTGCTTGGCGATCGCAAGTGGTTCTTTAGCTAGCAACGCCCCAAGCTGACAAAAGTTAAACCCTCTTAAGATTTTGCTTAGCCTCTGGACGTTTTCAGCAGACATCATACTTTCTGCTAACTTTTGACTCACTAAATACGGGCATTGATAAGGCGAGCTAATTAGAGGTCCAAGTTTGTACCATCCTTGGAGTCGTTGAGTAACAACTTCGAGTATCCGATCTATAGACAAACTACAGTAAGTCTCTTGTAAGAAATGCTCATAATAAATACCGTTAAATTCGCCATCAGGTAGACATAAAAAAGCCTCAATTACCTCTTGGATAATTTTGGCAATTAGCTTGCCAGCCATCTGTTTAGGGAGGTGATTTTCATTGACTAGCCAAAGGATAGCGATATACTCAACACAAAGCATCTCGCTAGTAACTTTGTACTTAGCATTAACTGGCGATGGGTCATCAAACATCAGCCTAAGTTGCGATCGCACCTTATCGTTTAGCGTTGGCACTTCACGGCTCAGGGTTCGCAAGTGTCTTTCTAACCTTTCAAAACTATCTAGGGAGTGTGCAGCATAGGCAATTTTTCCCTGCACGACATAAAACGACCATCGGATGCGATCGCTCACTACATCGCTTACCACATAGATGCACCCATCCTTGCTCGCTCCTAAACTTTTAAATAGTTCCTTCGCAGATTTCTTTTGAACTTTATCCATATAAATACAGCCTGTTGAGGCTTTGAGTATTGAGTAGTACAAGAAATTCTTTGAAAGTGCCGCTTTGCGGCACTTTCAAAGAATTTCTTGGGTTTTATTACAGCGCAAAGCGCTGTATCAAACTGAGTGAATGGGGAGAGAGGTCTCATTGGTAACGACTGCTAAGACTTTTAAATGACTGATGATTTGTGAAATTCACCTCGTATTTATATGATTTACTTAGCATAAAAGATAATTATTTTAAGTGATCATACAAATTTTAAAACATATTCCTTAAAAGTTTATCTTTAAATTAAAGCACTATTATTTTTATACTGTTGAGCCTGTGTCACTATTTTTATCAAAGCTATTGCCGCTTTTTATATATCCCTTAGGGCTATCTAGTTTATTGATGATAGTTGTCTTAGGAGTGTTAGTGTGGCGACCAAATTCTTGGCGTTCTGGACGATCGCAAAAAATTAGTATTGCCAGCAAATCAATCATCTTATTTCGCAAAAGTCGCATTGCTTCGGCTTTGACTGCTACTGCCCTAGTAATTTTATTGGTAAGTAGTAATGAGATTTTTTCTAAATGGTTGGTGCGATCGCTAGAGTGGCAATATTTGCCGACCACGGAACTGCCACAGGTAGATGCGATCGTGGTTCTCGGTGGTGGTACTCGTCCAAGGATCGCGCCACGACCTTGGTATGAGGTAAATGAAGCAGGCGATCGAATTATTTATGGAGCTTGGCTGTATAAGCAGGGAAAAGCACCTGTAATGATCGTTACAGGTGGGCGTGCTGAGTGGCTAGGCGAAGGTGGCAACCCTGAGTCAGAGGACATGGCAGCGATCGCGGCGATGTTGGGCGTTCCCAGTAGCGCCATTATTCAGGAGTCGCAGTCTTTTAATACCCGTGATAATGCGACAAACACCAAACAGATTTTGACTGAACGCAAGATCAGCAAAATTTTGCTTGTGACATCGGCTTTGCATATGCCGCGCTCTATGGGAATCTTTCGGAAAGTGGGTATTGAGAGTATTGCTGCTCCAACGGACTTTTTGACAGTGCAGAGTGAAAATAATAAGGGTTGGGCGGTGATTCTAGACTTGTTGCCTAGTGTGGAAGCTTTGAGAAACACAACTAGCGCAATTAAAGAATATGTCGGTTTAATTGTTTATCAATTAATGGGATGGGCATGAGCATCACCCAAACTAAACGTCTATAAATGAATGCCGCGCCTTAAGGCGCGACATTCATTTATGGTAAACACTTGTATCTGTGAAGCCTCTCTGATTAAATAAGCCCTAGTAATTTCAAAAAATTTATAAATTTTTATGAGCAGGGGACAAGGAAAAAACAGCGGCGCGAAGATGGCTTGGGTCTTGCTGGGGTTATCGGTCTTTGGTGGAGGGTTGGGCGCTGTGATTGCCTCTCAACTGGTCTCATATCGACCATCCCCTGAAGTCATTGCCGCCAATCAAGAAATATCTCGAACTGAGAATCCTCTGGTTACAACTGGTAACACCGCAGGAAATTCTTTTTGTCAATACAATGCTCTGGACTCTGTAACTGAATTTCTATATCAGATCAGAACGCTTAATGCGATCGCTAATGATCCCTTGCCAACACTATTAGGACTGAGCAGTACAGTTAATGCTGACTTTATTGCTAGTCTTACCCCTGCGACTTTTCCTAAGATTAGCGATCGCGCTCGTAGTGCCAAGATTCCGATCATCATGTATCACGACATCACTGCAATCAAAGACGTAAGTTGGGATGTCACCCCTGAAGAACTAGAAAGACATTTCCAAGCTTTGCAAGAAGGTGGTTACACACCAATCTCAATGGATACGATGGTTAATCATTTGCGGACAGGTTCACAACTTCCAGAAAAGCCAGTTTTGCTCACTTTTGATGACAATTATATCGGTCAATATAAATACGCATTTCCATTGCTTCAAAAATATAATTATCCCGCAGTCTGGTCTGTGCATACTCGCTTTGTTGGAACGGGCGGACAAAAACCTAAAGCAACATGGAATCAATTGCGAGAAATGCATAAGAGTGGTTTGGTCACGATCGCTTCCCACACAGTTAATCACCTAAATCTCAAGGATCTTAGCGATGAGCAAATAGAAAAAGAAGTCACTGAATCCAAGAAGGTGATCGAAAAGGAATTAGGCGAGAAAATTTCGTATTTTACTTATCCCGAAGGTGATTTTACGGATGTTGCTAGGGAACAGCTTAAAAAAGCTGGTTATAAAGCGGCTCTTGCCATGAGTCTCGATCCATCTCTAGAACGTTCAGCTAACGAATCAGAGGATCTAATGTCGATTATGCGATTTGGTCAGTCTCGTTTTGATGAGGCGATCGCGATGGCTTCTGGAGGCACTTCGACAAATCAATCACCATTTCTCACAACTGTCAGTGATGGCTCAATTAATTTCACAACCCCAGTCGAAAAGCGCACTGTGACTATTGACCAACTGCCGCTTACGCTCGTATTTGGTGGTCGTGTTGCCACAACCCACGCCGATACTCGCGCTCAGGTTGAGGAGATTTTGACCATGACTCCTCAAGCGATCGCAGCTGTAGATGGTGGCTTTTTCTCCCTTGAGAGGATCGATGGAAATAAGATGATTGGTCCCGTAATGAGCCAATTTTCTAGTAAGGCAGGAGTTTTTATTAATGGCAGCAAGGGCGAAAACCCATTATTAAATGGTCGTCCCCTAGTTTTGATTAGTCCCACAACGATCAAATTTATACCTTACAACGCCGCTAAACATAATTCCCTTGAGGCGGTCAGGGCGGAGCTTGCCGATGTTACTGATGCCTTTGTCGGCGCAGGTTGGCTAGTCCGTGATGGTAAGCCCCAGCCTGCGGAGTCCTTTGGAAAACTCTACGGATTTGACGCTGTGCGCGATCGCGCCTTCTGGGGGATAGATCGCACAGGTAGACCTGCGATCGGTGTAACGATGGAAATGATTGACTCGGTGGGATTAGGTAAAATCTTAGTGAAGGCTGGGTTGCGTGATGCGGTAATGCTGGACTCTGGAGCCAGTGCGGCGCTTGCCTATCGCGGTAAATCAGTAATGCAGTACGAGCCACGCCCTGTGCCTCATGTGGTGGCCCTGCTACCACCCGATCCTGTAGCAGCAGTTGAGAATACTGAGAAGCTCAATTGTCCAGTTAGTTTAAATCGCCAAGCTCCTTAGAATCGCAAATCCAATAAAACTAAGTTGCGGCGCGAAGCGCCGCAACTTAGTTTTATTGGATTTTGGCTTGTGCCAACACAAGTGGCGACAGCTATAAAGACTATTTTAAAAAATATGCTTTACAGATCAGAGTTAGATTTGCTAACCTAGATACTCGCCGCTTAAATTTGCGTCAAACTACAGCATAATAAGAACAATACTTTGCTACCTAAATAAGCATGACTCAAATAATCGTTGGTGAAAATGAAGGGATTGAATCGGCTTTACGCCGCTTCAAGAAAAAAATCCAAAAAGCTGGCTTACTAGCGGATATTCGTCGCTGTCAGTACCATGAAACAGCAGGCGAAAAACGCAAACGTAAAGCTGAAAATGCTAAGCGTCGTGGACGTTTTCGTCGCCGCGATAGTTAATAAAAAAGGAGCGCATTGCGCTCCTTTTTTATTTTTAAAAGCGTTACTTTGCAACGCTTTTATTTTTTGAATTAGTATCCCACGCCTAGTAATTTATTCTCTTTGCGAAATTGGCTAGGTAGCATCACATCAGTACCGTTTTCCCAAATTCCCAAATGCTCAGTTTGAGCTTTGGCTTCAATCTCTTCGTAGCCTTGGCAGTCCCTTTCTTGTAAGCGATCATAGTGGGCTAGTCCCAGCGATAGCATGACCTTGTTAGCAACTTGCCCCCCCGCTAAAACTTCACCTGTATAGCGACCGAATTTGTCCTTTTTAAACACCTTTACATAAACTTCTTCATCGTTAAGAAAGTTTTGCAAAATTTTACGCGCTTTGTCTCCTCCAGACTGCAACAGTTCGGGAGCATCGATACAGGCTAGATGCACCTTAGTTTTGATACCGCGCTCTACAAGAGTAATATTGTCACCATCAAACACCCTAACCGCAAATGAAGCCGCCCAAAGTGGTTGATTAGCGATCGCAAAACAAACCAAGTTAACAATCAGAATTACAAATAGTCGATACCACAGACTAGCTAAAAAACGGACGAAGGACATTTAGTAATCTTTACTTTTTTTAATAATTTCAATCTTACAGCGCTTTGCACTGGCATCTATGGCTAGTGCAAGGTGTAAGAAACGAGTTGCGGCGCATCTATACAGTGAGTTTTCAACCAGTGAGTTTTCAAGTAGCCGCGATCGCAAACTCACCACGGCACTTTGCGCCACCATCAGCAATTACCAACTCATGAAGGGTAAACTCATCTCCCAACTTATGCAATAGCATTTCTAATAGATCGCGAATTTGCTGATCGGTAGACACGATTGGCGGAATGTCAGAGGCGATCGCTTCCAAAAAAATTGATGATTTGAGGCAGTTTTGTAAATCTTCAGATGTTAATTCTACATTCATCGAAACGCGAATTGGATCTAGTAAACGCAATGCTTCACCTCTAAGAATTTGGGAAATATTCAGATGGATCGCTTCAGCCCAAAAATCAACATTGGCGATCGCTAAGCCCTGATATCTAACACCTGAGCCAAATATCTTCGCCTTGGGAATGTCCCCACTCAAAATTTGGCGACTCTTACCAAATATTTCAATCTCTAAAATATCAATATGTTCGACCTGCGATCGCAACCATAGTTTAATAATAGGAATCAAGGCATAGCTAACCAGAGACATAGATTGAACCGATCCAAAGCTTTGACAGTCAAAATTATTACAGACATTAAGTATAGATGCTCCCATGGATTTTCATTGTAGATGTTCAGAGCAGTAGATGTTCAGAGCCGTGAATGCAGATGTAAAGGAATCAAACACAACTGATCCAGATTTGATGATTGTGCAAGCTTGCTTGCGGAATGATCCTCATGGATTTAAAAAGTTGTATCAGCGCCATCATCAGAAGGTGCGCTCAACCCTTTATCAGTTATGTGGTGCTGATGGGCTAGATGATTTGGAACAGGATGTATTTTTGCGTGCTTGGAATGGGCTACCCAAGTTTCAGCAGTCTGCACAGTTTTCAACTTGGCTGTACCGCATCACTTTTAATGTGGCGAGCGATCGCCGTAAAGCCTTGGCAAAGATGCGATCGCGCAGTGTTTGTGTGGAAGATGAGCAATTAGCAAATCTATCTGATGATGCCACTGCTCGTAATAGCGATCAGCAGCCAGTTTTAAATCAAATGCATTATCAGGACTTAATGAAACGCGGCTTGGAGAAACTTAGTGAAGACCATCGATCAGTATTGGTTTTACATGATTTAGAAGAGTTGCCGCAAAAAGAAATAGCTGAGATTTTGTCTATTCCTGTTGGTACGGTGAAATCACGTTTGTTTCATGCCCGTAGTGCAATTAGAAAATTTTTAGAAGCGCAAGGAGTTGAACTATGAACAATAAATATCCTCAAGATTTACCAGAAGGTTTCGATTACGACTTTGATAGTGATGCTGATGCTTCTCTAGTGACATTTCTCAAACAAAATAAATCACCTGCGCCAACTCCCGCGTCAAATTTTGAGGAGCGTCTTTACACCGAAATTAATAAGTATCCACAGCGATCGCTAATGCCACTTCGCGTTAGTTTTCGCCGATGGTTGCCAATTATTCTTGCAGTTCCAATTTCGCTGGGTGTGGCAGTTGGGCTTACATATACAAATCGCTCACAGTATCAAATGGCTAATAAATCTATAAGCATAACTGAGTCAGAAAGGGCGGAAATAGAGAAATCTTTGATCAGCAGTTGGAGTATGGCGGATGATTTATCGGTTTTGTCTGCTAGCAGCACAGACTCAAAGATTTTAGCGGAACTTGCCCCGCTTGATTACGAATAGAAAATTGCTTTTTTAAGTTTAAATGTCATGAATTACCGCACTAAGTAAGCCAATTTATGACACAAAAATCATTGTTTTTAATGAGTAGAAAAAAGAATAATTATGTTTAAGTCAAAAGTCTTTCAGTACTGCGCGATCGCATCGGCGATGGTCGTCACTAGCGGCGCTATTTGGGTTAGTATTACTAATCTAAAACCTCAAACAAAAGCACTAGTAGAGGCGCAAGCTCAGGCGGATATTAATCCAGCAAATGTGCCAGACAAAAATCTCTCTATAAGTCCTGAAATAGAA
>JBBQRB010000156.1:0-7825 GCA_038215315.1 Pseudanabaenales cyanobacterium | reverse complement strand
CAACACACAGCGTCCGATCCCTAAACCAATTTCTGGCATCCATAATGGTTCACCAATCTGTAATTGGTATTCGTTATCAACTAATTTATAAATTTCAAAAGGCAAATGTCTATCGCGCTGCCAAAATTGAGGATTGTAAATCACATAGTATTTGACACCCAATTTGCGATAAATATCTAATTTCTTTTCATATTCATCGCCATAGGTATGGGATACAACTTCTAAGGTCAAAATCGGTGGCGTATAATTTTCTTCCCACATCACATAGCTACTACGCGAGCCGCCATTTTTGCGCCGCTCCACACCTAAGCTCAAAAATCCATCGGGAACTACTGGCACTCTCGGACTTACGCCAGTGGTGTGATAGACACCCATATCAATACCAAAGTACCAATCGTCACGACTTTTCCAAATATATTCCAGTAAGAATAATAGTAAATTCGGTACAAAATTCTGGTCTTCGTTATCCACAGGTGTATCGTCAGAATCTGGTAATTCGTCGCTGGTAGGTAGATATTGGCGATCTATTTGTAGCATCAGCTAACCCCAAAAGTATCCTAGCTATCTGGTTGGTATTATAGGCGATTCCTTGCAGGATGCATTCTGCCGCAAAACAAGTAAAATGAGTACATTACGAAAAATGTAGGTTTTTATGGCATACAGTGACTTCACCTTTAGCAAAGTAAAGGAAGCTTTTCAGTTAACCATTGATGAAAAAACTAACCTTTTTGCTAACACATCTAAAGTTCACCCTTCCCAAATCCTAACTACACTACTGCAAGAAAATCTATCTTTTGCGATCGCAGTTGGTACAGAAAAGGCAAGATCGGAATTTATTACTGCTCAAGTTTTGAGCGAAGTTCGCCGTCAGCTTAATTATCGAATTTCTCTATTCTCTGGATCTGAGTTTACGGTTGATCGCGATCGCGGATTAACAGGATTTTGCGATTTTTTGTTGAGTAGCTCTGAAGAACAGTTAGAAATCACATCCCCTGTGGTGATTATTATTGAGGCGAAACGAGAAGACATTTTTGGTGGTGTGGGGCAATGTATTGCGGCGATGGTTGCGGCGCAAATCTTTAATGAACAGCATCATAATCAAATCCCAGTTATTTATGGGGTCGTTACCAGTGGCACGAACTGGCGATTTATCAAGCTAGAGCGAAATCTAGTCCAGATCGATGCGCTCGCATATTACATTAGCGAAGTCGATAAGATTCTAGGAATATTATTAGAACCATTGCGATCAGTAGCTAATCTTGTCAAAGTTTAAATTTGTTGATGAAAATCCACTTCTAATCTCAGCAATTCTCATTATGACTTTTGATCTGCTCAAGTCGTCAAATTTTGAACGAGTACGTGTCGATGTTGGGCAAGCGATCGCTTAATGGTATTTTGGCTTATAGAAATCGCTTACCGCCCTTAAAAAAGTCATGCTCCTTGAAGTTGAAAACCTGACTGTTACCTATGGTGACAATCTACCCGCCGTCAATCGCGTTACCTTCAACTTGCAAGCGGGAGAATCTCTGGGGCTGATTGGTGAAAGTGGCTGTGGCAAATCTACGATTGGGCGATCGCTAATTAATCTGCTGCCCCAAGGGGCAAACATTGAAGGCACGATTTATGTCGATGGCGAAGAAGTTGCCAAGAAAAAAGATGGCTCTTGGCGTGGTGAAAAAGTCGGTCTAATTTTTCAAGATCCGATGACCCGCCTTGATCCCCTGATGAGCATTTACGATCATGGCTTAGAAGTACTAACTTCCCACTATCCTCGAATATCTCGTCAAGATGCTCACGCGAAGATATATGAATCTCTCAGAGCCGTGCGGATTGATCCCACTCGCGCTAAGCAATACCCCCATCAGTTTAGTGGCGGAATGCGGCAACGGGTCGCGATCGCCCTAGCACTGTTGCTAGATCCGATCCTATTGATTGCCGACGAACCAACTACTAGCCTTGATGTGACTGTTGCCACCGAAATTCTCAAACAACTAACGGCTTTGCGAAAAAGTCGATCCTTGGGACTTCTGCTAGTTACCCATGACCTTGGTATGGTTGCGGAGTATTGCGATCGCATTGCGGTGATGTATGACGGTGTGATCGTGGAAACAGGCAATGTCGATCAGATTTTTAAAGTGCCGCAACATCCTTACACCAAAAAACTATTGGCTTCAGTTCTGCACTTTCGTCCTGAGGCGATCGCGCCTGTTAACTTAACTGAGACAAATGAAGCTAATCCATCCCCACAAGTAATTCTCCATGTCAGCAAATTAAAAAAACGCTATGTCACGGGTGGCAACTTGCTAACCAAATTTATGAAGTCTAAGCAAGGGGTAGTTAAGGCTGTTGATGGTGTTGACTTGGAAATATTTGCGGGTGAGACCTTTGGACTTATTGGCGAAAGTGGCTCTGGCAAAAGTACGACAGGACGCGCCATCTTGCAACTGATTAAGCCTGATCGCGGTTCTGTTGTATTTGATGGTATGGAGTTGACAACTTTGAAGCCTGAACAAATGCGGCAAATGCGGTCAAAGATGCAGATGATTTTTCAAGATCCCCGCGCTTGTTTTAGTCCTTATATGGATGTATTTCACAGTGTTGCTGATCCGCTATTAATTCATCGACTTGTCCCTAACTTAGAGTCCGCCCGCGATCGCGTTTATAAAATCCTTGAAAAAGTTGGTCTAGACACCCAGCTAGCCAATCGCTATCCTTCCAACCTTTCTGGCGGACAGTTGCAACGGGTGGCGATTGCCCGCGCCCTGATTACCAATCCTCAATTTATCATCTGTGACGAACCTGTAAGTATGCTGGATGCCTCAGTCCAGAGCCAAGTCTTACAACTGATGCAAGATCTTAAACAAGAATTTAAGCTGACCTATGTATTCATTACCCATGACTTAGCCGTAGCTCAGTTTTTTTGCGATCGCATAGCCGTCATGCAGAAAGGTAAAATCGTAGAGCAGGGGCTTACTGAATCAGTGTTGACCGATCCTCAACATGAATACACTAAGTCTTTAATTGCTTCGATTCCGCGTATTCCTTATGTGACAACAAAATAGAGGTTATAAGTAAATAGGCAAAAGAAAACTTAAAATCCAAAAAGCTGCGGCGCAAGCTCAGCTTGCGCCGCAGCTTTTTGGATTTCAGTTTTTATTATGCCTATTTATTTAGCGTTTTGCGCTCAAATCCCCAGAGATTTTCTAAAACTGTTGCTTAGCAACAGTTTTAGAAAATCTCTTGATTGCTTCAATCTAATCAATGGTTAAAGAGATTTGTCCTAATGTCCGATTTTTCTAATGATTTGCCGCAGAACTTCTCCCTTGATTCGCATTTTTTAAATCCTGATCGCTCAAATCTGGAGGAAATGCGTAAGTTAGGATATCAGTTTGTGGACTTAATCATAGACTCAGTGCTAGATACTCAGAAGCAGCCCTTTGTGAAGGATGCTTCTCCTTTTAGCATTAATATTCCTGAACAGGGAAATGATATCTCTGAACTAATTGCGGAAGTGCGATCGCAGATTTTGCCGCGCACTGTTAACTTCCATAATCCTAGATATATGGGACACATGGACAGCGTTCCTGTGGCGATTACAATCTGGGCTGATGCGCTGATCTCTGCTATCAACAACAATATGCTCAGTTATGAACTAGCGCCCATATTTACCCAAATCGAAGCTCAACTAATGCAGTGGTTTGGGAATTTGTTTGGTTTAGGAAGTGATTGTTTTGGAACGCTCACGGCGGGCGGCAGTCTGGCAAATATCTCTGGACTGTTGCTAGCACGAAACTGGAAACAGCCTCAGAGCCGCACTCGGGGAGCTTCCAATCATCTAGTTGCCTTTGTCTCTGATGCGGCGCATACTTCCTTTGAAAAGGCAATGAATGTAATTGGCTTGGGAAAAGAGAACTTAATCCGAGTGCCAACTAATGATCGCGGCGAGATCATCTTAGAAGAATTAGAATCAGCAATTCAGAAAGCTATCAATATCGGGAAACAGCCATTTTTTGTAGCAGCGATCGCGGGTACAACCGTGACTGGTGCAGTCGATTCGATTCATGCTGTCGGGGCGATCGCTAAACGTTACGATTGCTGGTTTCATATTGACGCGGCTTATGGTGGCGCAGGCATCTTTACACCCAAATTACAACCTCTATTTCAAGGTTCTAATCTCGCAGACTCAATTACCTTTAACCCTCAAAAATGGCTCTGGGTATCCCGCACCTGTGCCATGATCATCGTCAAAAACAAGCAGCATCTCATTGATGGCTTTGACAACGAGTTGCCTTACATGAATGAATCGACGCTCAACTTTGGCAACCTCAATCTCCAAGGTACACGCCGCACCGACAGCCTCAAACTTTGGATGGCCCTCAAGGCGATGGGAACTTCGGGTTGCCGCTATCTAGTGGAGCGATCGCTAGATCTATCCGAACATTTACAGCAGTGGGTAGAAACTTCCCCAGATCTAGAATTAGTCTGTGAGCCAACTTTAAATATTATCTGTCTCAAGTCTCAAGATCCTCGGCTGAGTAGTACTGAGCTTCGCCAACAATGGATTAATGAAGGTAAATTATGGTTGTCTTTACCCCTCTGGAAAGGCAATCGCATCCTCAAAGCTGTAGTCTTGCATCCCTATGCCCTCAAATGATTTATCCCAAAAATGGCTGCGCCATTTTTGGGATAAATCAGAGAACGAGTTGCGGCGATTCGCGCCGCAACTCGTTCTCTGGTTTTTGATTTTTTCTTTTATAGCTTCTATACGCTTGAGTGTCGCTCTAGCTAACGTTCTGGAAGGCGGCAAAGGGCAGAACCGCCGCGATCGCCCTAGGAACAGCTCCAGCGATAGCATTAACTGCCATACCCCAAAGCTTCGCAGGTTCTATATCCGAGCCAATCATCTGCCAGATTCGCACTAATTCCTCTGTATGTAAGCGATTGTCTTCAGTGAGTGCCAACAAAATACGGCGGCGGATATATTCGCCATCCTTGGAAGCCAAAAACTTCAGCCCCATACTTGCCGTAGGAATAATGTCAAACTGACCGTCGGACTTTGCAATCTCCAACAGATTCTCTAACCTTGCCCATTGAAACTTTTCATCTTTAAACAGAACTTCCAATAGTCGCGACCGCAAGCTGTCAGACTCATCGGTAAGCAAACGCCTTGCCACGTAAGGATATGCAACCTGTACAATCCCAAAATCAGGATTGAGGCTCAAAGCAACACCTTCTTGGGTAATTACCGAACGAATAATCAACGCAAACTTGGCAGGTAGGCAGAAGGGATAATCGTACATCACCTTAGAAAAGCGATCGGTCACCACCTTAAAGTTAAAGTCCTTAACCTTTTCAGACATGATATCGCCTAGCACGGACTCAAGTGCATTCACAATTGGCTTCATCTCAATGTCTGGCTGCAAAAAGCCTAATCTTACGTAGTCTTGACCAAGTTCGTCATAGTCTTTGTTTAACAAATGGACAACTGAGTCAACTAACTGCTCTTTAGTTTGTTGATCTAGTTGATCCATCATCCCAAAGTCGATATATGCCATCTTGCCATCATAGGTAGCAAAAAGATTGCCTGGGTGAGGATCAGCATGGAAGAACCCAAACTCCAACAGTTGACGCAACCCAGACATCACACCAATACGAACTAGGTTGTCAGTATCCAATCCAGCAGACTTGATTCGGTCAACTTCATTAAGCTTGATCCCATCAATCCACTCCAAAGTGAGAACGCGGTGGCTACTGAACTGACGGTGGATGTATGGAACTTTGACATTTGGATCATTCTTAAAGTACCCAGCAAAGCGCTCGGCATTGGTGGCTTCATGTTCGTAATCAATCTCTTCAAATAGCTTTACGCCAAACTCATCAATGATTGCTTCTAAGCTATTACCAAGATTAAGCGGCAGAAGTGGTCCTAACCATCCTGCAACCCATCGCAGAATAAATAGATCGAGGGTCAAGGTCGGAATTAATCTAGGTCGCTGCACTTTGACCGCAACTTCTTCGCCAGTGTAGAGGGTTGCCTTGTAGACCTGACCGAGACTAGCAGCAGCGACAGGATCTTCAGAAATATTTTTATAAACTAGATTAACTGGCTTGCCTAGCTCACGTTGAATGAGGGCAAAGGCTTCTGTGTTGGAAAAAGGTGGCAACTGATCTTGCAGTCTAGTTAACTCTTCCAAGAAATCAATGCGCACTAAGTCAGGGCGCGTTGATAGCGCTTGACCAACCTTAATGTAAGTAGGTCCAAGAGATGTGATAATTCGGCGTAGCTTTTCAGCTAGTTTGGGTTGACTTGAAGTATTCCCAACTAAGACATCCCAGCCAAAAGCTAAGCCAAAACTCAAAGCAAAATAAATTATTTTAAAAATCCGACTAATCGCTAGCCAAGGGCGACGACCGTAATATTCGGCATTAGCTTTGGCATCGTAGCGATTTAGCTGTTCAAGGGGATGTTGACTCACGCTTATTAATTACCGTTTTTTATATCCATCTGAATCTATTAGTATACAAAACTACATAATACACTGGTTAGAAATCTTAAAGAGTTGTAATAATACTTTGCGTTGGGCTTGGTATCACATCGTAATATCAAGCCCACGAAACTGTGCTAAAGCTTTTGCAAAAAACAAACATAGAAAAAACTCAAACAGTTTGCTCTTCATGTTTGCGATCGCATATCACCATCAGAATAACTGCGATCGCATCGCTAATCCCCCCGTTGATCGCCGCACGTCTGACAAGCCCATAGATGGCTGTTCCTGTTAGCCGATGCCCATAATTAGCCCGATCTAGCGATATAAATAGTGCAGTTTGATTATTTTCAAACTCATCGGGAATATAAATCAAATTTAGCCAGTCTTGTAATGCGTTGGCTATGTCTAATGTGAGACTAATTATTTCTGTTTGATTTTGTTGCCCTTGACGCTTGTATTGTCGTTGAACTTGAAGCGATCGCATTTCACAATCAAAATCGCCGCGACCTGTTGCCGCTTCAGTGAATTCTCTATTAACAGTCGCAAGATTGCGTAATCGCGTTGACCTGATAATGTATTGCGATCGCAAGCGGAGAGAATAAGCTGTGCTATGTCATCCGTCATTAAATGGGAACCAGATTCTAGAGAATTCTTTTGAAGAATGAGTCAGCCGAAAACGCAATAACAATAAGGGTTAGTACTCCATATTTCTCATTCACCCCAAAACTTAACCATTTGAGGGCTTGAGATATAGATGGAGCACTTCCAGTGGGATTATTTGCTAATGACATCATGATATAAAATATGAGATAGGCAACACAAATGGCTAAAGCCTTACTTATCAGTTTTTTATTCAATTTTTTACTCGTTTTTTGCAGTAATTGTCCAGTGAGGGCTTGATAACAGGTCTAAGTGTCGCGATCTCATCATGATTTACTGCTAAAGACTTTATATGCGATCGCTAGCAAAAGTACACCACCAAAGAAAGGTAGCCAATTGTATCTAATCCAATAGAGCAAATTACTAAAAAAGTAATTTGCTTCACGAGATACCCATGATGCAATCACGATTGCCCCAACAAACATTGCAAAGTACATGGCGAATTTAAGCATTTTTACCCCTAAAGAAATTTTCGATTAAGCAACTTGTTGTACTGAATGGCTAGATTCAGGCTTTGGCAATAGATCAACCCGATATTCTGTTTGTGAGCCATCTTCATGATCTTGAATTTTGGCATGATACGACGGTTTGAGAATACCTGATAGGCGATCGCACCGCAATACTTCCCATACTTCAGGGACTTCATTCATCAACATTTCTAAAATAATTTCTGAATA
>JBBQRB010000155.1:0-7825 GCA_038215315.1 Pseudanabaenales cyanobacterium | reverse complement strand
GCTGATTTAGGGAGAAAGTTAGTCCTGTATTACCTAAGCAGCAAAAAATAATCAAACTTAAAAGGAGAAAATTTCATACTCCCTTCCCAGTGAAAGATTAGCGGTGGGGGGGGGGGCGGCCCCCCCCCCCATGATTTGGTTTTTTTTTTTTTGTTTTTATTGGGGAGGGGGGAAGAAAAAAAAAAAAAAAAAAAAACATTATTTAGATTTTGAAAAGAAAATTTTTTTAGTTGTCCTACGCCCTACCCATTCAAAGATTAGCGGTGCGGCTAACCGCGCCGCACCGCTAATTCTTGGGTTTTAATATTTATTCTTATACTGGGAAGGGAGTAACTAATTCATAATCAAACCTAAGCCTTAATTTCGATGTACTAGATATATTATCTAAAGTGTCTATATCGAAAGGCGTAATGTAATTTTAAGGTTAAACATCGCCATTTGCTTACTTTTTTTGCTGCTTTATTTGCTGATGCGGCGACATTCATCACCAGAAATCGATCTGACACTTCCGTCAGGTAAAACCTTGATACAAGTAATATCAGCTTTAGGTGCAAAAAATGAGTAGGCAACTAAGCCTGTTAGTAATAATAGTGACATGGGAATTAATAGGTTCAAAGACAACCATTTAGGTCGTAATTTCTGCTTAGTATTCGCTAGCTTTCTTTGGATAAATAAAATATCTGGATGTCCAGATTTCAGTGTTTTTTTGTAAATCTTAAGAGCCTCTTCATAATAACTTTTAGCCATTTGATATTGCTTGCGACTAACACATATAGCTGCTAAGTCCACCAAACTAGCAGCGACTTCTGGATGTTCATCATCAAATAGATCTTGCTTAACTTCTAAAACCTGTAATAGTAAAGATTCTGCTTTTTCATACATCTCCTGACTGTTGTAAATCGTCGCTAACTCTTTCCTCGCATTATTTACGTCAGGATGTCCCACCCCTAGACTTTCCTTCAAAATATCAACTGCTTCCAAAAATAAAGCTTCGGCTTTATCAAATAGGTTTTGTGAAAAATTCAGGGTGGCAATTTCTAATAAGCAGTTAGCGACCTGAGGTTGTCTCTCTCCATAAAGTCTTTGACTGATTACTAAAACTTGATTTAAGTAATTTTCGGCGACGTTGTACCTGCCAAATTTACGCTCCTTCTGCGATAACTCATATAGCCATTCCAGAAAAACTCCCATCTTGCCTCCAGCATAGGGTGGCTCTGGTGCTATTCGGTAAATTGCCATGGTATTGCTGCTAAAAACAATCTCATCTCCATGCATCAATATCCAAGAGTCGCGTAGTTCCCCATTAATTATCAATCCATTGGTGCTTTTGCCACTCTCAGGGGTTCCGTCGCTTAACTGAAAAACTTGATATAGAGGAGTTACCGAAATCGCTGATAACAGCGCGTGTTCTCTAGATACTGATTGCGATCGCAAAATAATATCGACTTCAGGCGATCGACCCAAAATATAGTTCTGTTGATTTAGGCTAATTTTCTGCTGCCCCTGAGGATCTTGCAAGATTAGGAAATGCTCAACGAAACCACATTCCACGACAGTTAAGTCTTGTAAATTGGCTGAAGAGTCGATTTTTGGATAGGTCGCCATAGAAACGTCTCAATCTGATGATTACTTATCCATACCAAATTTCTAACTAAAAGCAGATAAGCTATTTTACTTAAATTAAGTAACGGACTTACTACTAATTCTACTAATTAAAGTGTCTTTGGCTTCGACATTTCGACAAGTTTAGATGCCCTTAACTAAGCGAAGTCGATGCTATGCCATGTAAAGCGTAGTAATTTTTCTCTACAGTAGGCGAGCATAATTAAACCCAAAGCCCAAAAAGCTGTAGCGCACTGGGCGTGCGCTACAGCTTTTTGGGCTTTAAGGTTTCTTTTGCCCACCTACTTAAACAAAAAACAAGAGCAAAGGTGCAACGCACCCTTACTCTTGTTTTTGAAGGTCTAACTACTCAGGGAATTTCTGTGGGAACTGCTCAGTTTCCACAGTTAACACAACAGTCTGACCATTGCGGCGAATTTCCATCTGGAGTTTATCGCCAACTGACCTAGCTTCTACCAGCTGAGTAACTTGATCAGCAGATAAAATATCGCGATTATCAAGCTTAATAATCACATCTCCTTTTCTGGCTCCTGCTTTCGCTGCAGGTGATGCATCCACAACCCTAGTAATCAAAACGCCCTTCTCTTCCGAGATCTGAATCCCTAGATCAGAGTCTTGATTAACCTGACGTTTAACATTTGGATCAACGGTGACCATCTGAATACCGAGATAGGCGCGACTAACCTTGCCAGTCTGGATTATCTGCTTGGAAATCCTTTGAGCCGTTTCAATGGGAATTGAAAAGCCCAAACCTTGAGCGCCCTGAATGATTGCTGTATTCACGCCAATTACTTCACCATCTTGGTTAAGTAACGGGCCACCAGAGTTGCCTGGGTTGATCGCTGCATCAGTTTGAATGAAGCTAACGCGCTTATCGACACCAATCTGTCCGCTATTTCTACCGATCGCACTAATAATACCTGCAGTCACAGTGTTATCTAGACCGAGAGGATTGCCGATCGCGATCGCCCAGTCTCCTGGTTGTAAACTTTGTGAGCTGCCGAGGCTAACCACTGGCAGGTTGTCAGCTTTCACTTGGACAACAGCAATATCGGTCAACTCATCACTGCCGAGGACTTTACCCTCAATTTGCCGACCATCTTTGAGGATCACCGTCACTTTATCGGCACCACTGACAACGTGAGCATTTGTAATGATGTCACCCTCTTTGTTGATAATAAATCCTGAACCAGTGCCACGCTCTACTCTTTCTTTAGGCATCCGTCTCAGTTGATTGCCAAAAAATTGACGAAACATAGGATCTTCTAAGAGGGCTTCGGGTATTTGCTGGTTACTCGCAACAGTACGCGAGGCATTAATCCTGACTACAGCTGGACCAGTACGATTGACCGCATCAACAACATAGTTGCGAGGAACGTTGATAGACTTGCTGCGATTATCCTGTGCGACCACTGGTGATGTTGATGCAAGTTGCGGCAAAGCCGTAACTGCACTTACATTTGGCGACCTGACACCAGACACAACCGCCCAAGCACCTAAAATTACTCCCAGTAGGAGCATTGATGCATAGATCAAAGGTTGCTTATAACGAGATTTTTTGTTTGAGTCTCTCATAGTTATTTTTTGCGACCAATAGTATCTAAATTCTACAAAAAACTTTGATGCTTTGAAGCCTTGCAAGTTGGCGGTTTCCCGAAAGTTGAAAGGAGAATCATTCCATCGGCTACTTTGTGACCATAGACTTAGGCAAAGGCACAAGAGGTTCTTCCATTGCAATTAAAACAGGCTCTTCGGCGATCGGTGATGTAGGTCTAATGTTATTAGTTATAGGGCTAAACTGTTGATTAGTATTGAGGGTAAATATAGACCCAAATATCCCAACCACAGTCGCTGCCATAACACCGATACTAACTAGTTTCCACTTACGCCGCAACGATCGCTTATCGATTTCGGCAAAGACGCGATTAACCATTACTTCAGTTTCAGCTTTTACCGATGAGTTGGCGATCGCAGGCACAGGCAGGTCGATTAAAAGCTGACGCAGCTTTAGTTGCTGCTGATAAAGACGACGAAAATTAGCATCATCAGACAGCCATTTCTCAACTAGCTGCTCATCAGATTCTGTTACCTCGCCATCTATATAAGCACTCAATAGTTCAAAGCGCTCTTCGGAAGTAGTCATATAGTCATCAAAATAATCATTAAAAAATTGATCAGCACTCATAGCTTTTATACCCTCTTGATTAAATATTAGTCAAATAGGGTTGTAACTGAGCTTGTAGCTTTAATCTTGCTCTGGCGATACGCGATTTTACTGTACCAAGCGATACGCCTGTCAATTCAGCAATTTCTTCATAGGGTAATCCCTGAATTTCCCTAAGCACAATTGTTTCCCGAAAACTAGCAGGTAAGTCCTGAATGGCAACACGGAGTTGCTCATAGAACTCCTGCGTAGACATGGTTTCGATCGGACTAGGCGCAGTACTGGGGAGATTCCATGTCATCTCATCTCCATCACCAGACATAAAAGGCGCGTCCAGAGAAACAGAACTACCAACCCGTTTGCGCTTACGTAACTCGTCATAAAACAAATTAGTTGCGATGCGGCTTAGCCATCCACGAAACTTTTCTGGCTCTTGTAGTCGCTTGATATTGCGATATACACGCAACCAAACTTCCTGAGCTAGGTCTGCCCTATCTTGCCAATCAGGAGCGAGCTTATACAAGACTTGATCGACGTAGGATTGATTACGTCGCATAAGCTCAGCAAACGCAGAACGATTGGTTTGCGTTTCGGTTTGGCACAATTGCACCAATTCAACGATGGGGAGCTTATCAACGGACACGGAGTTGGAGGGCTGGTACCCCCCGCTGGTTGACCAAGATAGGCTATAACTCATCAACTAATCGCTCCCGCTTAACTTAAATCTACACACAAATCAAAAGACTATGTATTTACTTTCAAGAGCTAGGACGAATAGATAGAAAAGTTTGTTCCTACCAAAACGGAGTTTTAGTTGACAAGTAGAATTACTGTAAGTTTTATCTAAATATCAAATTTAAACTTATTTCAAGAGGGATAATAGCAGTTAGTTTGTCTAATTAAAATTAACTTATGCAGCGATCGCAGTGGATATCGGTTTTTACAGGCATTGTTGCCGTAATTTTGGGCTTAGGCTATTTGATTTTGGTACAGGTACTAGACTGGCGCGGCGGCGAGATGTTACCTGCTCCCGTTGACTTGTCCTTTCTTTTTTAATATTTGTCGATAGCGCCGTTTAATTACTGACAGCGGCATCTCGCGCCGCTGTCAGTATAAGGGGTTTTATGAAACTAACCAGAAAAGGTCATTACAGTGTGAAGGCGATGCTCGATCTGGTGGTTTGGGCAAAGCGTAAGCCTGCTTCAGTTCGAGAAATTAGCGATCGCCAATCTATTCCCGCACCATATTTAGAAAAAATCCTGATCTCCCTACGCCAAGCGGATCTAGTGGAGTCAGTGCGTGGTGTGCAGGGAGGATATAAATTAAAGCGATCGCCTAAAGACATCTCCCTCGGCGAAATATTATCGGCAGTTGGTGAAGATACTCACCCTTTACCGAGGCTAAAGCCAGAGGAAAAGCTTGCTTCTGATTGGGTGACTTTTGCACTCTGGCAAAGACTTGATCGCAAGCTCAAGGATGCTCTTAATGATATTTGTTTAGAAGATCTTTATTACGATGCCCGCAGTTGGCAAGCTGCTCAAGGACAAAGCGCGGGATTTATTGTTTAGAACGAATTTGGCGCATAAGGTTTGCCATCTCGATCGCACCCATCCCAAACTCCCAACCTTTATTACTTTTGATGCCAGCGCGCTCCAAAGCCTGTTGCATCGTGTCAGTGGTTAGCACCCCAAACACAATCGGCACGCCTGTTTGATAAGCAGCAGCAGCAACTCCCTTAGAGACCTCATTAGCCACATAGTCAAAGTGGGGCGTATCACCACGGATGACCGCGCCTAGACAGATAAGCGCATCATAGCGACCTGAAGCCGCTAGTTCTTTCGCTACCATCGGGATTTCCAAACTCCCTGGAACCCACGCATAGTCAACTTGACTACCACTTTCCGAAACATCAACTCCGTGACGAAGTAAAGAATCTTGACAACCTTGGAGGAGCTTACCGACAATTAGATCATTATATCTAGCCGTAACAATTGCAAACCGCAAGCTGTCAGTATTAGTAAAGCTACCTGCAAAAACGGACATAAAAGTTTTTTACCTTCGATTTATTTACCTAAAAGATGAGTTGAGGCGCGGAGCGCCGCAACTCGCTTCCTAATTCTAGCTTTGCGAAATTAAGTATTTACAGATAAAGCTTTGAAAGCGCTGCTTTCAAAACTTTATCTGGGCTTAAATGCAGTGTAAAGCAGTGTATTTAAACAACAAAAATTTACGCAACAAAAGAATTTAAGATGCCAATCACAATTACAAAGGCTAACCAAATTAGTGAACCAAGGAATAGAAGGGGCTTGGATTGATTCCAAGAACTAGGTGAGGCATAGGCAACAGGTACACCGATCACCAGCACGAAAGAAAATAAAACAAAAGCTGCTAACAGTAGTTGGAATAGAATAGTCACTTTTATAAACTCCGCAATCCTAAATCAAAATATTAAAACAAAGACCTTTACACCAAGTTAGCAGAAAATGCGTCTCTCTTTAGAGCGCACCTGCGGCTGTGCGATCAAGTATTCCCTCTGACAAGTGAGTTGTGATATTGCCAGACTGCAAGATCGGTCTGCCCTGAGCGCCCTGAGGGTAGTCGATCACACTAACTCCGCCATTACCCTGTTTAAATGTCCAAAACTTTTCTGGCGTAAAGTCAAATAGTTGACAAAGAATCGCTTTGTTTACAGCGTCATGGGCAACTACTAAGGCTGTTTCTCCTGCGGGAACTGAATCAACAATTTTTTGCCAAACAGTCTTCACGCGATCCCATACTTGCTGTAAATTTTCACCTTCGGGCATTTGGACAGTTTCGGGTTGATCCTGCCATAGGGCTAGTTGACCTGCAAATTCAGCTTCAATTTCATGTTCAAATTTCCCTTCCCATAGTCCGTGAGAAATTTCCTTTAGCTCATCAAGCAGTTCAAGCTTGATCTGGGGATGCTTACTCAAAATTTCTAATGCGGTATCTTTAGGACGTAACATCGGGCTGCTAATAGCTTTGTCGATATGGACTTTTGCTAAAAATTCGCTGGCACGACGAGCTTGAGCGTGACCATTGTTGTTTAGAGGTACGTCAATTTGTCCTTGAAAGCGTTTTTGGCGATTCCACTCGGTTTCACCATGCCTTACTAACAACAGGCGTGATCCATTGTGATTTTTCTTGAGGGGTGGTAATGGTGAGCCAGAGATTTCGGTAAGGTGGGTTGTTAGGTTTACAGACTCAAGTTGTACGCCATCCGCAATGCTTGAGCCTTGAAAGTTGAGTACGCTGATCGCGCAGTTAGCTTGCTGGATATGGTGATACAGCCTGATAGGAATCCCGATCGCAGAGCAGATTAGCGCTCGATTGATGCCGCTATGACCAACTAGCAAGATGGTTTTGTGTTGATGTTTGGCTAAAATATCTGCCCAAAAGCCTCTAGCCTGCTCAAACAACTCCACAATTGGAGAGCGATCGCCTAATTCAAATTTTTCTGGTTCAAAATGCCAAAGTTGATACTTTTCAGGGAACTGTGCTTGCACATCACTAGCAAGCATCGATTCCCATTCGCTGAGATCTATTTCTAGAAGTCCCTCAGTTGTCAATAATTCTGGCGGTTGAGAATTTTCTGACAAGATGAGCTTTGCTGTCTGCCGAGCGCGAACTAGGGGGCTAGCATAGGCTAGATCAATAGTTAAATTAGCCAAAGCCTTACCAGCCAATCTGGCTTGCATTTTACCTTTATCAGTTAAAACTGACTGCAACTCTGGGCGATCGTAATTTCCTCTTCCTTGAATCTTGCTTAGGATATTGAAATTACTTTCACCATGACGAACAATAACTACTCGCGTACTCAGAAACTTATCCTCACCTTTATGAATTTTGGTATTAGCCTTAGCTCACGCTCAAGTATGCTACTAACATTAAAACACTATTAAGAAATAGTTACGCCCGATGCTGCGAGTAATTTTTCGTCAAAGTCCAGAAGAGGGGGGGGGGGGGGGGGGCGCCCGCCCCCCCCCCGAAAGGGGTATTGAGAGAAAAGCGAGGAGG
>JBBQRB010000154.1:0-7924 GCA_038215315.1 Pseudanabaenales cyanobacterium | reverse complement strand
TACTTTTTTTTTTTTTTTATGATGTTTTCTTCCTTTCTTAACCAAAAAAAATACCAACACCTGATCTGCGCCGAGCGGCCCCCCATCTCTCTTCTTGGTTTTATGTTGGCTGAGCGAAGTCGAAGCTATCGCTAAAACTATGGCTGTAAGTACTTTTTAAAGAAGTCAAGGGTATAGCCAATTTCTAGAACTTGATTACTGCGTTTGCTAGAGCCATGCCCCTCATCAGGAAAGATCACAAGTTGCGAGGGAATCTTTTTCTGCTCTAGAATTTTTTGAATTTGGACAGCTTCCCCAACAGGAACACGGGGATCATTGGCTCCTTGGATAATTAGTAAAGGGGCTTTGATGCGATCGCTGTAGGTTACAGGTGATAGCTCGATTAAGGCTTCTCGATCTTTAATCGGATCACCATATTCGCTAATTCGGAGTAAGCGGCGATAGGGTGCTGTATTTTCTAAAAAGGACAGTAAATTACTGATGCCAACGATGGAAACCCCTGCGTCATAACTACCAGAAAACTTAGACATACCCATTAGCGCCGCATAGCCGCCATAGCTGCCGCCGACAATGCCAATTTTGGGAGAGATTCCGTTGACTTGCCAGTTTTTGCGGATATAGATAGAAGCATCTTCGATATCGGTGATAACTTTCAGGCGATCGCGTCCATTGTCAGAATTTAGCCAAGTTTTGCCATAGCCATCGCTACCACGGACATTCGGATCAACAAAAATAAATCCCGCGTTAACAAATAATTGGGCGTAGCGATTAAATCCTGGAGTGCTTTGACCTTCTGGTCCACCATGAAAATGCACAACTACAGGGCATGGTTTGGCAAGAGGTGGTTGGGTACTAATTTTGCCGTTAATTTCACATTTAGGCGATCGGTAGACAAACATGGGGATTTCCGCCTTCCCGTCACGGGTAGTATAGCTTTCAAGCTTAGCGGCAATGAACTTGCTAGTATCAATTTCAGGGCTACTAGGCAATACCCACTGAGTCAGTTTATTTGTCTGCCAATCATAGACATAGCTCACTCTTGGCGCTTTAGCAGTCTCTACGCTGATCGTGGTAAAGCGTCCGTTGCGGGTTGTTGAGCCTGTATAGATCTTGTCAGCATTCGCAAATTGGGGAAGACTAATCTCTTCAAACTTATTAGCTGAGATTGCCTTCAATCTGATATAGCCACCATCATTGATTGAGTAAAGAATGCGCTGACGCTGATCATCAATTTCAAAACTTGCCACATCAGCTTTAGCCTCTGGTGTTATTGGTGTAAATTTTTGGTTCTTGTAACTATAAAGTTGGCGAAATTCTCCAAATTTTGGCGTTAACACCAAATACTCATCGGCTCTCACGCCATATTGGATGCTGTATTCTTCTTTTTGATCCTGACCAATTAGCGGTATGGTTTGGCGAGTTTTGACATCATATTCGTAATATTCTTGCGATCGACTGCCTGTTGCTTTGCCAAAAAGGAATTTTTCGCGATCGCCTGTTTGGGGATTTACAAAAACATCAGCGATCCACCAAACGCCTTCGCCGCCAGATATTTGGATCTTCTTTTTAGTCTGCAAATCATAGCGATAGATTACATAGTTATTAGGATTAACATCATTGGCGCTGAAATAAATTGTGCGTGAGTCGTTGCCAACATATTGCAGCGATGTTCGTACACCAGAGAGGTGCTGGATTAGCTCCAGTTCGCCACCATTCGTTGATTGCAAGTACAGCCCTGGAGTTTCTTCGCCTTGGCGATCGCGAGATAGGAGTAAGTACTTGCCATCGGGAGTCATCCCTGCGATCGTGGTCGCATCTTGACCTCCTGTGACTTGGACAGGAAACTTTTGCGCTCCATCCAAGCGCCATACTTGTAAAGTGCCAGTAATTCCCCAGGTAAAAAACATTTTCTTGCCATCGGATGTGACCATACCCATTCCAGGCGATCGCACATCCAAAATCGATTCGATCGATTGGGTTGTTGCAGGTGGTAACGCGGGCGGCGCATAGCGCTTGAGAATCTCAGGAGTAATACTATCTTTGCCCAAACCACTGTACTGAGCTGATACAGGTAAGGTAGTTGTGGTTAAGCCAATAGCAATGAGGACAAGCAGCGATCGCTTCAACATACTGTTAGTTATTGACGATTAATTTAGTGACAGGATAACAAATTTGAGCCTTAGTATTTGAGCCTTAGTATCTGAGCATTAGTAATTAATGCCAACCCTTGCCCACTTCGACTGGAACCAAGCATATAAAAGAAATAGTCCAGAGACTAAGCCAGCAATTATCCATTTAACAGAATCCTTCCAAATCGCTAATCCAATTTGACGCTTAGAAGTCTCAGCTTGAGCTTGAGTTTGGCTAACGGAAGTGGATATTTCGGCTAACAATCTTTTCTTAATATCTTGAGGATTAGGAATCTGAGCAACTAGTGACTGCTGCTGAGGGTTAAGGCTTCTTAAAATGGTGCGTACTTCTGAGTCACTAGTAGCTTTTTCAAGTTGCTCAGCCGCTACTTGTAGTGGTCCATTCTGTTGGGCTGCCCTAGTAATTACCTCACCAACACGGATATCTTGCACACGGAAAGTATTAACTAGAGCTAAGGGGATATTCAAGAAGAAAAATACTGCTAAAACTAGGCTCAGCCAAGAAATTATCTTGGTAATAATCTTCTCCCACTTCATTCTGGCGCTATATTCACCAAAAAAGAGTAATGGAAACGATAGTAATAAGAGTGGTACTCTTTCCACAATTTGCCCAAATATACTAAGTTCCCAAATTGCATCAGTAAACTTAAAGGGGATAGAAATAATTGAGATATCTAGTAAGAAGAAAAGTAGCAAACAGTAACCTAATACCCTGAACAACACAAATGTTGTTCTACCCATAGCTGGTACTTGAATATCTTGCATGATTGTCTCCAATTGTAATTTGCGCTTTTTTAAATTTTCTGTACGACGCTCTCTAGTCCCAATTCATATAGCTGTCGCCAAGTGTACTAGAACAAATTAAAAACCGAGAAACGAGTTGCGGCACTTCGCGTCGCAACTCATCCTCTGGTTTTGTGTCCTAACAAGATTAACTAAGGCTATAAAACGAAAATTTCACTAGCCTCTAACTTTCTGGGAAATTACTTTGCCAATTTGCAAACCAATTAGACCACGAACCCTGTAGCTTTTGGTAGATAGGCTCTAGTATTTCCTTGTTTTGAGGAGTTACTTTAGATCCTAAATCGATCGACATAGCAGTTAGTAAGCAGCGATCATCGCGTAGATCCGCGACACCAATCAGGTAACGCAGGACACGCTCAGGCGAAATATCATATTTATTTCGATTATTATTAAATTGTTCTAAAGTAACAGTCGATCCACCTCTGGGATTAATACAAGAGGCTAGATACGCTCTTTGCTCATGGGTAAATAGTGTAAAGTACCCAATCCCTTTAATCTGCCTTGTTTCTAAATTATCTAAATTATTAGGATCTTGAATAGCCAGAACCGATAGAGAACTGGGAATCGAGGCATTGGCAAGGATATAGGCGGCATCAATGCGTAATTCTTGCCCCAGAGAGCTATTAGTAAATTTATAAACATATTGTCTAATGCTACTTACATTTGAATTATTTGAGTCGCTTAACTTGTTTAGTTCACGACTAGACTGAAATTTTAGGTCTGGCAGCAGAATCTGCTCTGGCATTTGAAACTTTGGACGAGTTCTAAAGCTAGGTGCAAATATGGATACACCTATGGTGATCGTTGAAACAGACGCGATCGCAATCAAAAAAATCTTTCTTGTCTTAATGAGAGAAACTAGCTTTCTTTTAGTACTGCTATATTTTTGCATTTGCTATTTTTATAATGACATTTCACATTAGTAAGTAGATGGACATAATAAAAACAAAACCCAAAAAGCTATAGCGCACGCGAAGCGTACGCTATAGCTTTTTTAGGTTTAAAAATTTGTTTTGCCTGCTTACTTATCGATTTAATTAACTGCACTTTCTGTAGACTCGTTATTCAAAAGTTTATAAGAAATGCCGCCAATCACAAAGACTATTAGATTAGAAAATATACCAGCTCCGCCACCAGTATGCCAGTAATCAAAGTTAGGAATATCCTGTTTATTGATCAGGATCGCTAGTAAGCACAAACGAATATTATTTACAAAAATAATAGAGGCGATCGCACTAATATAAACAACTAACTGTTTGATTTTACTAACAGGGTAAATAGCTAACAAAACCACAATAAAAGGCAACATAGTTAAAATAGGACTTACGCTAGAACAGCTAGCCATCACTTCCACAGAACCGTTAGGTAGATTCACTATAGCACCTTGCCTAACTACTTTAAAGCCGATGTAGTGCAGCATAAAACTAAGTAATTGAGCATCAATATTAACGATTGGCTTAAGAAATGCATATATAGATGCAAATGGCAAAGAGATCAATGATGCAATCATAATCTCCGAATTGAAATCAAGCAGCTTAGCAAATCCTTTAACAATCATTAATAGCCCAGTTACGACAATCACAGGAAAGAAGTAGGCTAATACATCAAGGGATTGATTGGATTGAGTAAGGCTATGTCTTAAAATCATCCAAAATATCAAAGCTATTCCCATTAAAGACGAAATTAAATTCCCTCTAAACTTAAGTTTATCCTGTTTTTTCCATAGCAAAAAGCCAATACTGATCCATCCCAAAAGATCAAGCAGTGCTGGAACTTTCTCTGATATTTTCCAAACGTATTGAATATGCAATATTGCTAAAAAGCTAAAGGCAACAAATATCAAAAAATATCTATTGTTTACAAATTCTTTAAATGTTTTTTTTGCTACCTGTAACTGAAATTCCATACTTTTATCTAGATATTTTTTCTAAAAATCGTAACAACCCACATTGAGGTTGCTAAATCGGCGATCGCGAATCATTCTGATCGCGCAATGTGTAAAAGTCCTTGTCTGGACTCCACTGAATAGCGCCATCGCGTCCTGTCCAAAACACTCTGACCTTAGACTCATCTAGACGATTGACCATCTCTTCGACAACACTACTAGCCGAGGCGATCGCAATCTTCGGGTTTATAGCTTGTAATATTTTCGGATCAATACTGCCACCAGTCCACCAGAGAATATCTGCTGATAGTTTAGGTAATAGATCTTTTTGATTGATGATCAATTGTTGAGTTTTAGAGTCAAAACTGCTTAGCAATAACCAAGATAGCTTACCGATTGTGAATTTGATAATGTTAGGCGATTGATTAAGTAGTTGAATTTCAATTTGGCTGTTGATTTTAAGTGTTTCACCAGTTTTGAGTGAGGTGATTGGAATATTGACATTGGACAAAGATTGCTGAAGTTTTTGATAGTTTTTGGACGAAACCCCAAGATTTATATCTCTAAACTGTTTGATGGCTAGAGATTTGGATAGCAGGCTATTCCAGCCATTGCTCACATCGGGTTGCGTGTCCGTAGCGATCGCCCAGTCAATCTGATTAATACCTGATTTTTGCAAAAATGGTTGCAGGGTAAAACTAGCAAACTGTTCATCACCACTATTGATCAGTACAGTCTGACTCTGAGATTGGATCAACATGATCGGAACTTCATTGAATGCGGGCAAAGTCACCTGAAACGTATTTGTCTGCGCGATCGCATTTGGCACAAACAGGACAAGGCAAGCAACGGTAAAGGCGATCGTCCAATGCTGCATTTTGCTAAACCAAGGTACTAACCAAATTGCGAGAAATAGTCCATAGGCGACAAACATCTGCCAAAGTGCGATCGCACCGACACTAGTATTAGCTTTAGGTAAAGTATTAATCCACTGCGCGATAAAAACGATCCAATGCAGAAATGGATAGAGTAACCAAGCGATCGCCGCTCCAAGTGGTATAAAAATTATTCCTAATATGCCGCTAATAATTCCGCCATAGGTCGAAACCGCTACTAAGGGTGTCGTAAATACATTAGCAAGCAGGCTATAAGGCGTAATTTTTCCAAACATCAATAGTTGCAAGGGCAAAGTCCAGATATAAGCAGCGATCGGCACAGACATCAAATCAGCGATCGCAGGTGGTAGCCATTGCAAACGTTGAGTAATCGCCCTTGAACTAGTGATCAATCCAAAGGTTGCCAAAAAACTAAACTGAAAGCCTAAGTCCCAAATCCAGAGAGGTTGATAGATCAACAATAGTACTGCTGTAACTAATAAACCCACTACTGGTCGGCTGCGACGCTGCACCACTAATCCGATCAGGCTACCCATGCCCATAATCACTGCCCGCAAAATTGAAGGACTAGCACCTGTTAAGAGCAGATATCCCAGCAAAGACAGGCTCCCCAAAGCAAATTGCTGTTTGAGATTACCACCTCGGCTCAAGGCGATCGCCGCCCCTAGCACCAAAGTCACCTGAAATCCCGAAGCCGCTAATACCGCCGCTAATCCCGCCTCGATAAACTCATCTTTGACATTGCTAGGCAAATCAACAGCCCGACTTCCCAGCACTAAAGAACTAAGCAGAGAACCCTCTGGCACGCCAGCCCCCATGACATGAGCGCGAACAATGCGACTAACAAACCACCATTCACCAAAACTAGGTGGATCACCTTGCATCACTATTGATCGACCACTTAACCCAGCAAAAACACCTTGGCGAGCTAAAAATGCTTTAAAGTCAAAGGCTCCAAAATTATCAGCACGACTCGGCAAATACAGTCTTCCCGAAAGCTCAACCATTTGCCCAGATCGCAGCCCCGTCACCTTGATCAAAGGCAAAGTCACATACAGCTTGCCTGAGATATTGATAAAATCTGGAGATTCTTGATTAGCTGAAGTTGGGTTAGAAACTGGCAAATTTTCAGCCGTAGCTTTAATGTTGGTTTTCCCAGAAGTATTAATTTGCTTTACAGCCAACAAAAATTTTGCACGTTCACTACGAGTCAGACTAGGAGCATCAATGACTTCGCCTCGGACAACCACATTTGACAGCGGCGCATATTTAGAGACATCGCTCATTTCTGGTTGTGGCGATCGCATCTTTACATAAAAGAAAGACAACAGAGCCACAATCGTTGCTAATAAATAGACCCAACGTTTAGGGCCTAATCGCCAGATTGAAGGAATAATTAGCGACAATCCTAGTCCGACACCACAAATCGTCCAGAAGCCGAGCCAATCCGCTAAAAAACTGGCATAAGCTCCCGAAATAAAAAATAGTGCAAAGACTAAAGCAACTGGTGATTTCATGCAATTAACTTAAATCTTCGCCATAGTTATGCCGAATGGCCCGATCGCTAAACTCTGATGGGGGGCGATCATTACTCCAAGCCCACCAAGCCGCATCACATTCGCAATGATAAAATTCCTGCCACTTGCGCTGATGGTTTTCAGTATAAACAGGCGATCGGCGATTAATCCATACAGCTTCAGCTTTACTTGGCGGTTGACCACAGCGAGGACAGCAAAAACTAATAGCATGGCTTGCCTTATCGATCCAGTCAGGAGGTGTCGGATTAAAAGCTTCCATAAAAATCCATAAAAACTGACAAACAAATCACAATATAGCTTTCATCGCAGCTATATTTCTGTCAGCAGCATAATAACAGCCTTATGCAAGCTCCAAAGAAAAAATAGTAAATCTAAAATAGTAAATCTACATCTGTCGCCACTTGCAAAATTAAAAACCAAGAAACGAGTTGCGGCGCGAAGCGCCGCAACTCGTTTCTTGGTTTTGTGTCCTGCCTGCGTCATCACAATGCAAGCGAGACGCTTGCGCTACATGGGGATATTCTTTTCGAGAAATCACCTAACAAGACTGGCGACAGCCATATCATCATTTTTTACTTAGAAAAATCAATTTTGGAGTTTTGGGGGGGGGGGGGGGGGGGGGGCAGCAACGAGATTTGAGAGTATTGATTG
>JBBQRB010000153.1:0-8107 GCA_038215315.1 Pseudanabaenales cyanobacterium | reverse complement strand
CGAACGTCAAATCAACAGCTTGCTATTTGAGCGACTAGCCAAAAGCCTTGACAAACAAGGACTAATGCAACTTGCCACCCAAGGTCAAATAATCCAAAAGCCATCTGATGTATTCAAAGATCCCCTCGTCATCGAATTTCTTGGACTTCCCGAATCACCGCGCCTTGTCGAGTCAGACCTAGAAACAGCACTTATTTCTAACCTCCAAACATTTTTGCTAGAACTAGGCAAAGGATTTGATGTGATTTAGAAGGCGATCACCACAAATAACCTCTCCAAACTTCTCAACACCTATAAATTTGCTGATTACAAAACCCAAGTTATCGATCTATTGCAAAGAGTCTGCACCGTCAGCATAGAAGCTATAGCGATCATCAAACAAATGCGATCGCGCAAAATATGACAATCCAAGGACTAGGCGATCGCTACTAATTTTATTATGCGAAAATACACAAATAAGAGAACAAGCGATCATTGAGATAGCTAATCTTGAATCTTAAAAATACTAAATACTTAGCATTAAAGCTCTAATCGAATCGAATTCAGGTGAAATACGATGACAGCCCAATTGATTACGCCTAATTTTGCAAGCAATATCCTTAGGTTTACGGTGCAGCAATATCACCTCATGCACAAAGCGGGTGTATTTACTGAAGGCGATCGCTATGAATTAATCAATGGAGAAATTAGAGAGATGTCGCCAATTGGGATCAAGCACGCGGTTTGTGTAACTCGCTTAAGTACTCTATTCATCAACTGCCTCATTAACAAAGCAATCATCTGGTCGCAAAACCCAATTCATCTATCTAATAATTCAGAGCCACAGCCAGATATTGCCATCCTCAAATGGCGAGATGATTTTTATGCTGAGGCTTTACCAACACCAGATGATATCTTATTGATTATCGAAGTTGCGGACACCACGATCTCCTATGACCACGATGTGAAAATGCCACTATATGCCGCCAATGGGATTCCTGAAATGTGGCTATTTGATGTGAATCAACAAATTATCGAAGGATATTCGCAACCATTAGCTTCAGGTTACAAGCGAATGCAGCGCTATGAGCAAGGAGACACTCTATCACTTGTTGCATTTCCTGACGTGACTTTAAATTGGGAATCCCTGTTTTAAAAATTTGGCTTGTGGTGAGATTTAACTAAATAAATGTTTCGGGGAGGTGAAATTGCTCCACCCTTTAGTGAATTACTCACCTTACGCAGAGCGAAAATAGTCCCCTCATCCCCCAACCCCTTCTCCCACGAGGGTAGAAGGGGAGCAAGATTAGTTTTCTGGTTCCCCTCGCCCTTAATGGGAGAGGGGCTAGGGGTGAGGGTCTTAGGGAATTCTGCGTAAGGTGAGTGAATTAGTATTACCGTTCGGTTAAATACGGTTTTCCGACTCGAACATAATAAATACATCAGTAAGAATAGATCATGGTGATCTGAGTTTAGGGATATGTGACTCGAAGCAAAACGTATCACTAAGTTCAAATCATTACTGCAAACTACTAATTGATCAATATATGTTTAATCTTGGTGAACTTGACTCAAATAACAATCTTTTAATTGACTACCTCAAAAAACAGTCTCCTGAAATATTGGCAACAGTTGCTCAATCCGCCAGCCCAGAGGCACAGCAAATTATTAGTCAAAATATTCAAAATTTAACTGGAGTTCTGCCATCGCAACATTTTAATGTCAATATCACCACTAATCGCGAAAATCTGGCTGGTTTAATTGGCTCGGCGATGATGACAGGATACTTTATTCACCAGATGGAGACAAGGATGAAGCTAGACGATTCCTTGTCAGCAATACCTAGCTCTGAAGAGTAGTATAGCTGTCGCTACTTATATCAAGACAAATAAAAGCCCAGAAGAGAGAGGCGGAGCGGTGCGCCGCCTCTCTCTTCTGGGCTTTTAAAAAAGCTGCTCCGTCCACGAAGTGGGCGAAACAAGTTATTTAGAAATCAATAATTAAGCGGTACTGAGCTTTGCGCTACATCGCTTAATTATTAGGTGGGAAGCGATTATTAACTCTCAACTACAGATTTAGTTCGCTTTAATTTTATAGATTGAGACTTATCTTTTTTTGGAGAATGTCCATGAAATCGGATTCCTAGGAAAAGATCGTACAGAAAGCCAGCCAAATCTGGCATCTTCAGTAGACCTAAGGTTTGAGGTGAGCCATTGGCATCCAGTAGAGGTTTCATCTGGTAGTAGGCTTTTTCGTAGTAATACCAAGGCACATTTGGCCAAAGGTGATGAATCAAGTGGTAGTTCTGACCTAGCAGCATGATGTTAAGAAAACTACCTGGATAGACTCTGGCATTTTTCCAGCGCGATCGCTCGACAAAAGGACGATGGGGTAGATAGTCAAAGAATAAGCCCAATAGCAGCCCCATAAAAGCGGCAGGGACAAACCAGTAGTTAAGGATATAGTCCAAGAATCCCCAGTAATAACCCGCAATGATCGTAGCCACCACAATCAGGCGGCTAATCGCCCATTCTAGTAGCTCATACTTTCGCCATAGACGACGTTGAAAGAAGAAAATTTCATGATAAAAGAATCGAGCGGCAATCAGCCATAAAGGTCCACCCGTGGAAACGTAGTGATCGGGATCGTCTTCTTCATCATTTACATGGGCATGGTGTTGCATATGCACACGAGTAAATACAGGAAATACAAAACCCTGTAATATTGCGGAAATATGACCTACTGCTGCATTGACAATGCGATTAGGGTGAGCGACTCCGTGGGAGGCATCGTGAATTATTGTACCAAGCACGTACAATGCCGAAAAATTACAAACGAATACGAGCCAGTGATCCCAGCCCCATATCCAATACCCTGTTGTCGATGCAGTCCCTAAAACAATCGAACCCAGTAGCAGTAGTATTGTTGGATTAAATCCCTGTGCTGCCCCCATCAGACCGATTGGAACAGTTAGGGCTTTGCCCTGCTGCTGCATTATGTCACTCCTTAATCAGTTTTCTATCTTGGTTTGTTATTCGCTTTAGACAACATCAAAATTTATGATTGATGCACGAAATTTAAGTCGGGCTTTATATCTTAATGTTGCGTTTTATTACAGCTTTTATTATGCCTCATGCTAACGGCATTAGAGCTAGATTGCAACCTAGATTTTACGTTTTAAGGTGTTGCCAAGGTATTGATGGGCTTCAACCCAATCAGGAATCAGGGCGATCGCCGACTCAAAGCAAGCGATCGCTTCATCAATTTTGTCGATATTGTTGAGGAGGATGCCAAGGTTAAAGTACGGCTGGGCAAAACTAGGATCAACGTCAATTGCTTCTTTATAGGCAATAATTGCATCTTTAGTCTGCCCCTTCTGGACAAAAGCACTGCCCAAGTTGCAATGAGCATCCGCAAAAGCTGGTTCAATTTGGATGGCTTGTTGTAAGGCGGCAATCGCCAGATCCAGTAGTTCTGAGCTAACGCCGTCACTATTGATTTTTTGAATCCAAGCGACACCTAGCAGGTTGTAGTCTTTAGCCCGCAGTAGATCAGAATTATAATTTTCGGCACGCTCATAGATTGCGGCGATCGCCTCTGGATTATTCTGGCTAACGTATAGTTTGGCGATCGCGCGGTAGCTTTCAACATATTCAGGATTTGAGGTGATTGCCCGTTCGTAGCATTCTAGGGCAGCCTTAGTTTGACTGCGAGCTTTCAGGCGGTCACCTAGTTGACAGTGATATTCTGGCAAGAATCTCTCAGGTGCTAGCTCTAGAGCTTTTTGGAAATGGGCAATCGCCAACTCGTCCCAACCCATCTGTTGATAGGCGTTGCCCAAACCTAGTTGGGCCTCAAGATATTGAGGATTAATCGCGATCGCCTTACTAAAGCTATCGATCGCCTCCATTAAATTACCTTGGTCTAGATAAATTTTCCCGATGCGCTCGTAAGCGGGAGTAAAGTCAGAGTCTCCAGTCAAAGCTCGCTTGTAGTTGGCGATCGCTAGCTGAATGTTACCAGCAGCAAAGTAGCGATCGCCAAATTGCAAATATGCCTCTGGAGAGGTGACATTAGTTAATGGGTTGACGACATCATTCATGGCTACACAAGGGCAATATCTACATAAGGTACTCTACAGGGAAATGACTAAAAGCACTGCTAGGCGGCACTTTTAGTCATTTCCCTGTAATGGCTTTAAAATAAGAAACTGATTTTTAATGGGGCAGCTTTGCCTAACCAATGAAAAAACTGGCTCTTCTGAGCCTATACTTCCCCAAAGCATTGAAGCAATTTCAGTCATATAGCTGTCAACCCAAAGGAGGGTGATGGCGCGGCGCGCCTTTGGGTTTTAAGACTAGCGACAGCTACATTTAACAAATTGTCCATAAATTGCTAAAGAATTCATGAACATTGCTATTAAATTATTCGCAACTCTATTCACTATTTCTCTGCCCACTTATCTAATCTCAGTTCTAATTTCAGTAAAGCCGATCTCTGCACAAGTTGGCGATTTTTGTCAGTTTGAAGAGGTGGCGATCGCCGAAAAAGAAAATCTTCGTTTAGCTGCATTTGCCGAAAAAGCTGATAGCACCAAACTCAGAGACTATCAAGCTCTTGTAAAAAAGCATCAGCAAGCCCTCAAAGACTGTCGGCAGAAGTCTTGGCTAAAAACTCAAGGGGTTTGGCTAAGGCTCTATCCCTGCGATTTGAGGTCGGGAAAACTTGAAGAACTGATGGATAAAATCGTTGAACGGGGCTACAACCAAGTATTTGTGGAGGTGACAACCAATGGCAAGGTTCTATTGCCACGCTCAGAAAACAATACAGCTTGGGACTCGTTAGTTAACTCTGAAAAATATGAAGATGCGGATCTATTGAAATTAGCGATCGCTAAAGGGCGGGAAAGAGGACTCAAGGTTCATGCTTGGGTATTTACGATGAACTTTGGATTGGGCTATGCCAAGGGGATAGAACGCAATGGATTACCTAAGTTCAATGGCGATCGCCAAAATGCGATCGCTCGCAATGCCAACGGTGACACCACAGTATCTGTAATTGAGGCGTTGGGCAAAAATAATGAAGGCGAGATTCCTAACATCGATCAATTATTTATCGATCCCTATAACTACCAAGCTCAGAATGATCTGTATAAATTGGTAAGTGAAGTTGCTAAGCGCAAGCCCGATGGCATCGCCTTTGACTATGTACGCTACAAGCGCGGCGCGGGTGCAGCCTCTGTCGTCAGTAATGTGCGCTATCTGTGGATCTATGGTCAAGCCTCTTTGCAAGCTCTACGCGATCGCGCCCAAAATTTGCAAGGACGAGAATTAATCATTCGCTTTCTCAAACAAGGTTTTGTTACGCCAAATGATCTCAAAGCAGTTAAAAAACTTTATCCTCAAGAAGATGCGCCATTGTGGCAAGGACTTCGACCAACTATGGCTACTAAAGAGCCACCCCTAAGCTACTGGCAGTCGGAGTTATGGCGGCTTGCCGTTGGTCACGCTTTTGTTGGAGTCACCTACTATCTCAATACCGTCTCTAAGCCTGCGCTCCAGCAAGGAATCCCCTCTAGTATTGCCTTCTTCTCAGATGGCAATCAACCTGTTGGTGATGGTTTTGACTCACGAATGCAGCCTTGGCACTTATTTAGTAGAGCTTATGAATGGCGACCGATGGCATATGCGGCATGTGGTAAGCCAAACTGTATTGTGGCTCAAGTTCAAAAAGTTGTCCTAAATGCACCACTGGGAGCTAAGGTTTCACCAATTTTGGTGGGGCAGTGGCAAGATCTGCCCATAAATGAATTAGTTGATCAACGTCCATCTTTGGAATTACAAATGCAATCCATTCGCAAGGAATTACCTACGATTAGCGCAATTAGTCATTTTGCGTTTGGTTGGCAAAATGTTCCATTGACGCGATCGCGTCAATTTTGCAAACTCTAGAACGCAATGTACTAAGAGGCGAGTTGCAGCGAGTTGCGCCGCAACTCGCCTCTTAGGGTTTGTTTTGAAGCGTTGCAAAGCAACGCTTTTTGGTACGGTTTGTTAATTAAGCACGAGTTCTTTCATCGGTGCTGTTAGAGCTTCTTCTAAGGGAGCGCGTCCAAGACGTTCTTCGAGAACAGCCATCACCGCACGTCCAAAATCATCTTCATTACGTTGCCACGCCTCTAAACAGACTTCTCCAAAAAAGGCTCCCATTGGTTCTGGATTCCACAATAGTTTCTTTGCTGTCCAAGGCATCATACTCATTGGGTTATAGCCCTCTTTAAGAAAGTTGTTTTTGAGCGCATATTCTTCCAAATGAGTATGCGGCTGCAAACCAATGAAGAAAATTGCAGGTTCTACTTTGTCAGCTCCAAAAATTGCTTCTAGTTCACGATGATAGGCGATCGTTTGACGCACGGTTTCCAGAGTTTCATCAATGACATTAAAGGAATAATTTACCGACACCAAATCATTAAATCCCGCCGCCTTGAGATCGCGACAGTTTTGTAATACAGATTTGAGGTTATATCCCATCCGCATCTTGCGAACTAGCTCTTGAGAGCCGCTAGTAATGCCAATCTCAAAGTAGCTCATGCCTGTATCTACCATCAGTTGACAGAGGTAGGGTGTGAGATTGTCAGCACGGATATAGGCTGCCCAATGGATGTCATTCATTCCAGAAGCTTTGACTTTTTCTAATAGCTCGATCGCATCATCAATAAACTTCTTAGCTGGAATAAACTGAGCATCAGTAAACCAGAAATTGCGAATACCTCGATCATAAATCTGGCGCATTTCCTTGATTACTTCATCAGTGGGATTGATGCGAACTTGCTTACCTTCAATCACGGTGTAAATGCAGTAGCAGCAGTTGTGCGGACAACCACGCTTAGTTTGAACACCAATATAAAAGTCGCGATCGCGAAAGTAGTAGTTGAAGTCTTCCCAAATCGATTCGATATAATCATAATTACAGGCGCTTTTCTCAATTGGTGCAGGCTGTTCATGGATTAATCGCGCACGGGGTTTAGTTTCGCCAACAACATAGCAGCGATCGCTATCAATTTCACGCCCCTGAACGAGTCTCTCTAATAAAGACTCCCCTTCACCCACTGATACAATCGTTCCCTTCGGAAGAATACTGGCTAACTGTTCGTAAAATACACTGACTGCACCACCGCCAATTACGGCTCTAGCTTCAGGGTGATAGCGTCTAGCTCGATTTAAACCACGCCGAATTAGTCGCGAGTTGCGCCATAGCTCGGTGTAATAAGACGTAAATAGACGTAACCCATTAACTGCGCCACGCAACTTTTTAAAAGGATTTTTGGCATAGTAAAACTCAAAGGCATTTTGTAATGGGTTGCCGCCGCGTCCGCCTACAGGCGCATAGATCTGAATATCGCGCCACGAAAACACTAATAAATTAGGCTGAAATTTGTCGATCGCTCGATCTAGGGCAGCATAAAAGTCAAGAGGAGGCACTGTTCCCAAATCAAAGATATTTTGCTGCACTTGGGGCGCGACCTTATGGACATGATCGGACAAGTACACCACTCCAATCGGAAAGATGGGATTGCATGGTAGTCGAATGTAAAGAATGCGATCGCTAACAGAATTAACGGCAGGACTGGCAGTTGAAGTCTCTAAGGCTTGCATATAGTTAAATCTAAATAAGTTTATTATGAATATAAGATGATTAGTTTGTGAAGTATTTTGTAGAACTGTAAACTTTAATACCTATAGATTTATCTTCATATATCTTAACTTTAGTTCAACTAATGTGATTGTATAAAATTGGGGCAAGCCCTAATCAAACGAACCAAAATAACCCACTCCCTTCCCAGCATAGGACTAGACATTAAACCCACGAAATTATCGTTGCGGCGCGGTGCGCCGCAACGTCCAATCTTTCACTGGGAAGGGAGTATGAAAGTTTTGCAAGGCAAAACTTTCATAGGTTATTTTGGTTCGTTTTTACGCCCATAGGGATAGATTTATGGCTTAGCAAACTTCTGTTTGACCTTAGCGATCACGCCGCTAGCGATCGCTCCAGCCATGACAATTCCCAACACAGGCTGAATTAGTGGCTCCCATAGCTGCCGCCATAGCTCCAGCCCAAGATTAACTTT
>JBBQRB010000152.1:0-8156 GCA_038215315.1 Pseudanabaenales cyanobacterium | reverse complement strand
CACCACCTTATCGTTATTCGCTCCCGGCGGCCCCCCCCCCCCCCCCCCCACCACTAATCTTTCACTGGGAAAGGAGTATGACAAACATATGAAAATTGCGACGATCGCCCTTGCTGGTGGAAAAAGTTTGCGGATGGGTTCAGATAAGGCGCTATTGATGCTTGACGGCGAGACGATGATCTCTAGGACTTGCCATGTTGCGGCACAAGTCTCGGAATCAGTATATGTAGTAGTGCGTAGTTGTGAGCAGTATCAAGGGGGTATCTCTAGTTCTGAGAATATTTCTATGGTTTTAGATACACAATTGTCGGGAGCCTTGGTTGGTTTTTTGCAGGGAATTAAGGCGATCGCAAATGTCCCAAATATCGCTGCTCCTGATTGGATATTACTATTAGCTTGCGATTTACCAAATTTAGAGAGTGATATTTTAAAGGCTTGGGCTGCACAATTAGCGGATCTACCTGAAGAGGCGATCGCCTATTTGCCAAAGCATTTTGAGCCAAAGCATTTTGAGCAAGAGGTCAGCAATCTTAAATCCAAGCAATGGGAACCCTTGTGTGGATTTTATCGATGGAAATGTCAAAAATCATTGATGGAATTTGTGGAAAATGGCGGACGCTCATTTCAGCAATGGCTCAAAGCACAACAGGTAATCGAAATAACCAAAGTGGACTCCAATATATTGTTTAACTGCAACACCTTAGATGATTGGCTAGTCCTCAAAAAGAAATAAAAACCAAAGAACTGTGGTATACATTGCGCGTGCGTCACAGTTTTTTGGTTTTTATTAATCTTCCTATTGATACAGGCGGCTATCCCTACGTTTGCAGTCTAGCGCTGATAAACCATCATTTCTATAATGACTATAATTAATATTCAAGGTTTAAACTAATGGCTGTAAAAAAAGAAGACCCAAAGCGATCGCGCGCAAGACTAATTGGTAATGTCTTGCTATTAATTGGGGCAGGACTGCTAGCTATCAATATCTTTTTACCAAGCCTATTCGCGCCACCCGTGGCTAGAGTTCCTTATAGTCTCTTTGTCCATGAAATAGAAGAAGGCCATGTCGCAAGGGTGTATATCGGACAAGACCAAATCAGTTATCAGTTAAAGGGTGTCACCCCTGACATCCCTGGCGATGTAATCGCGACAACACCTATCTTTGACTTAAATCTCCCCGAAAGACTCGAAAAGAGTGGTGTCGAATTTGCCGCTGCACCTGTGCAGAAAACGGGTTGGTTCGGTACATTGCTTAGTTGGGTAATTCCCCCATTAATCTTTGTTGGTATATTCCAACTATTTAG
Organism: Pseudanabaenales cyanobacterium; assembly: GCA_038215315.1. Taxonomy (GTDB): domain Bacteria; phylum Cyanobacteriota; class Cyanobacteriia; order Pseudanabaenales; family Pseudanabaenaceae; genus Pseudanabaena. The sequence continues at coordinate 6,852 of JBBQRB010000152.1, read as the reverse complement.
CCGTAACGGTGGCGGCGGCGCACAGGGCGGATTGCAGATTGGCAAGAGCAAAGCAAAAGTTTATGTCGGAGGCGAAGCCACCAAGACTATGTTTGGCGATGTCGCTGGTGTCGATGAAGCCAAGCAAGAATTGCAAGAAATTGTGCAGTTCCTCAAAACTCCTGAAAAGTACACCAAAATCGGCGCAAAGATTCCTAAAGGTGTATTGCTAGTTGGTCCTCCTGGTACTGGTAAAACTCTGCTTGCAAAAGCAGTTGCTGGCGAAGCAGGTGTTCCTTTCTTTAGTATCTCTGGTTCTGAATTTGTGGAACTCTTCGTTGGTGTTGGTTCTTCGCGAGTCCGTGATTTGTTTGAACAAGCCAAAAAACAATCGCCCTGTATCATTTTTATTGATGAACTTGATGCGATCGGTAAGGCTCGCTCTAGTGGAGGTATGTATGGCGGTAACGATGAACGCGAACAAACTCTTAACCAATTGCTCACCGAAATGGATGGCTTTGGTGTGGATGGAACGACAGTGATCGTTCTTGCCGCAACTAACCGTCCTGAAACCCTTGACCAAGCACTCTTACGTCCAGGTCGCTTTGATCGCCAAGTATTAGTCGATCGCCCTGATAAGAGTGGACGCTTAGCAATTCTCAAAATCCATTCGGCAAAAGTCACTCTCGACAAGAGTGTTGACCTAGAGACGATCGCAACACGTACCTCTGGTTTTGCGGGTGCTGACCTTGCCAACCTCGTTAATGAGGCGGCGCTGCTTGCGGCTCGTGTTGGACGTGAAACTGTTTTACTGGAAGACTTTGCTGAAGCTGTCGAGCGTGTTGTTGCTGGGCTAGAAAAGAAGAGTCGTGTTCTCAATGAGAATGAAAAGCGGATTGTTGCCTATCACGAAGTTGGTCATGCTTTGGTCGGAGCGCTTAACTCCAGTAGCGGCAAAGTTGAGAAAATCTCGATTGTGCCTCGCGGTATGGCGGCTCTTGGCTACACCTTGCAACTACCAACAGAAGATCGCTTCCTATTAAGTAAAGAAGAAATTGAAGCTCAAATCGCCACTCTCCTCGGTGGGCGATCGGCAGAAGAAATCGTCTTTGGCAGCATCACCACTGGCGCATCGAATGACCTGCAACGGGCTACCGATCTCGCCGATAAAATGGTGACTAGCTATGGTATGAGCAAAGTTTTAGGTCCTCTAGCTTACCAAAAACAGCAAAATCAATTCCTTGGTGGTATGGAGATGGCACGCAATGTCAGCCCTGCAACTTCAGAAGCGATCGACAACGAAATCAAAACTATCGTCGAAAATGCACATGAGAAAGCTTTAGCGATTCTCAATGCTAATCGCGATTTGCTAGAGTCCATCTCTGAGAAGCTCTTGGAAACAGAAGTCATCGAAGGCGACTTCCTGACTGGTTTACTTGCTCAAGTTAAACCTGCCGAAGTTAGCGTATAGCTATTTAAATCCCAGAAGTGAATGGTGGCGCTCCGCGCCACCATTCACGCTTATAAATAAATAAAGCCACGCAAAGCGTGGCTTTATTTATTTGTATTTAGTATTGATACTGTAACGCTTCTCGTATAAGCGATTGAGAAATTTGGGATTAATATTCAGGTGATAGCAAAGTTTTAACCATTGATTGAGTATGGCATGGCGATATATGCCCCGTTGTCGAAATCTCCTCGCTGAAGTAATTACCTGAGCATTAACTAAAACTGGTTTAGCAAATTGACAAAGGCGATCGCTAAAAACAGTATCTTCAAAAATATCAAGATCAGGTACATTTCCCACCTTTTCTAAAATTTGGCGGCTAATAAATGGACAATGATCGAAATAAACAATTCCCTTTTTCTTAACCCTCACATGATTGGAATACCAAGATGTGAAACGGAGTAGCCAATGGGGAAAATCGAAACTATGTTGAAATGCACCCCAACCTTCTCCCGAAGATAATGCTCGTTCAATCAGCGATCGCACATTTTTTTCAGGCAAGAGCGTTGCAGGATGATGTAATAATACAACCTCACCTTTACTGACCATAATTCCCTCATTGAATCTCTGAGCACGATTTAGAGCCTGCGATCGCACTACTTGCATTTGCGAATATGCCGCATATTTAAGTAAAAGAGCTTCAGTTTCATCATCACTTTTACTGATAACGGCAATGATCTCGATTTCACCTTCTTGGGCAATTAAGTTTTCAAGGATATTGCCTAGATATCCATGCCGAATTTCGTTAAAACAGGGAAGTATAATTGATAAAAGCATAAATATCTTTCTGTAAGTGGTAATAACTATGATGGGCGTTGCTAAGCGCCGCCCATCATCATAAAATCTAAAAGCTGTAGCGCACGCTGCACGTGCGCTACAGCTTTTGGGTTTTAATGGTGATTATGCTTACCTACTTATAAAATTTCTGCTGTGTTGGGTACTGCTGAAAATTAGATTATATCAAGGTCAAAAATGCAAGAATTAGCACACCAAACAAACCAAGACTTAGATCAAATTCTTAACTCAACGATAGAGATAGAAAAACCCTTAGAAGGTAAAGAAAAGGCTGTTATTCTGATTATTGACGATACTATATATAACATTCAACTTCTATCTTTGATGCTAGTCAGGCAAGGGTATCGGGTCGAACAAGCGATGAGTGGGTTCCATGGTCTAGAAAAGGTGGAAGCTCTAATGCCTGACATCATCTTACTAGACATTAAAATGCCTGAGATGGATGGATATGAAGTCTGTTCTAGGTTAAAAGCTAATTCGATAACCAAAGATATTCCAGTTATTTTTATTAGCTCTGCAGAAGAGCCATATGAAAAGGTGGAGGCTTTTTCTGTCGGTGGCGTGGACTATATTAGTAAACCATTTCAGTTAATTGAAGTACTAGCCAGAATCGAGACACACCTACGCCTCTGTTCTTTGCAAAAAAAGCTCCAAGAACAAAATGAACAATTGATACTATCAGCAGAAGTTTTATCGCGATCGCTAAAACAAGAACAAGAACTAAGTCAGATGAAAACTGACTTTATTTCCGTTGTTTCCCACGAATTTAGGACACCACTAACTACTATTCAAAGTGCTTCAGAACTACTAGAGCATTATAAATGGACTAAGGAAGAACAGGTCGAACAACTACATCAGATTCAATCGGAAGTAAAACATATGACTGAACTGATGGAAGATGTATTGTTCTTGAGTCGTGCTAACGCAAATAAATCCAAGTTAAATCTAACAAAATTTGATCTATTAGGTTTTTGTTCGCAAATCTTGCGTCAGATGCAAAGAACTTTTGCCAAAGATAATCTTCTGAATACCCGCTTACGGATTCCATCTACAAATACAGTAATTGAAGATCTGCATCTCCAAAGCGATCTTGAGCCGATAACCGTAAAGATGGATGAAAAATTAGTAAGGCAAATCCTTACCAATCTACTTACCAACGCCATCAAATATTCTCAGCAGGATAGCCCGATCAACTTTGAGTTAACCATTGAGCAGGATCAGGTTACTTTTGAGGTCAGCGATAGTGGTATTGGCATCCCTGATGATGATTTGGTGCATTTATTTAGTGCATTTCACCGAGCAAAAAATGTAGGTACATTACCAGGGACAGGACTTGGATTATCGATTGTAAAAAACTGCGTGGATATTCATGAAGGTTCTATATCTGTAAAAAGTGAGGTGAATGTTGGCACTGAGTTTATAGTTGTTTTGCCTACCTACTTAAATAAAAATATTTGAGCAACATTATGAATATGTGCCAAGCCATTAAGTTATACAGCCTATTGAGGCTTTAAAGGATATGGAGAAATTTCTGAAAGCGCAAAGCGCTGTACCTCTGTTTAGAATGATGCTGTAATGTAAATAGCTTGTTTAAGAATTGAAGTTTTGGATAAACTGCTTATTGTTTCTGCGATCGCATTTAAAGTCTGGTTAATGTTTAATCAGTCAGATATTTCAGTATTTGCACAAGCTAGTCAAGATCGCAACCCAGAATCTAAATCACTGCTAATTGCTACGCCCAGTCAATTTAATCCTAATTTACGAAAACCCGATCCAATCCCTCTACCTGTTCAAGAATTCATAGCTCCGCCTAAGCCTGAGCCAAAATTTACCGATTATGCCGTCCTAGATAATCTGAAGCTAAATTTTCAAAATTCTGCGGATAATGGGGGACAGCGTAATCAAATTATTGAACCAACTTGGCAGTGGCGATTTAAAGATGGCTCAGTGGTTAGCTTTCAAACAGGATTTAATTCCTTTGATCTCGCTAATAAACCTCCTGTGCGTAATATACCGTTACAATTTGGTGTCACAACCAAGTTAGGATCAATCACCCTTGATACCCGTGCAGGTATTGATATCTATGATCGCTTACCAACAACAGCAAATTTTGACATTAATGCGAGTCTTCCTTTATGGTCGGGGATGACTATATCTGGATTTCTTGAGCAAAAGCCCTATAAGTCCAGCGCAGATTCTCTCAATAACCAAATCTCTACGAGAAGATTTGGTCCCACTATGTTTTGGCAAATTGATCCTGATACAAGCCTATTTTCTCTATATCGATGGGGCAATTACAATGATGGCAATAACGAGCAACAGTCGTTTAGCCGCATAGAGCGAAAATTTGGACAATTTTCTGTGGCAGGCAATTTATTTGTTTGGTTTTACGATCGCGAATCTAAGGGAAGTACTTATTTTTCGCCACCCGACTTTTTGGTCTATAGTGGCGAAATAGCGTGGCAGGGAGATTTATTTAGCTTTCTAAGTTGTCGCTTGGCGGCAAATACTGGTGAGCAAAGGGTTAATGATACTTTTTCGCCTGCCAGAAGTTATCAAGCTAGTTGTACAGTCAAAGTTTCTCCAAGTATTGAGGCTGATTTAGGTTATACCTACAGTAATGTTCGTAAAACTTCTACAGATGAGAGTTCGGTCAGTGAGTCAGTTTTAGGCCAATTGCGCGTAAAATTCTAAAATGCTATCTTATTTATAGATGTGTAGAATAACTGACCACCTCAACTTACGCAGAATTTTCTAAAACCCTCACCCCTAGCCCCTCTCCCATTAAGGGAGAGGGGAACAAGAAAACCTTAAATTTTATCTTTGCTCCCCTTCTCCCCTCGTGGGAGAAGGGGATGAGGGGGATATTCGCTCTGCGTAAGGTGAGTGACCACAATAAAAGTCACAGCTTACCTAATTTTTTAATTCATAAATAATATGAACTCTGACTTTGAGCCACCATCTAAAAAGTGGGCATTTCTGGCAACTGTAGGGGGGATCGCAACTGCGATCGCAATCGTAATTGGCATGGAGCAACTTTCTAGCCATCTAAAACAATCAGCAATATCATCACCACTTGCTAGCGCCAGCGCTACACCTGTAGCAAAAACAACTGCGCCACCAACAGCCACACCTGTCTCGACATCTAAGCCACTATCTGCTCAAACAATGGAAGCGATCGCCAAGTTAGATGAAACTTCAGTAAAACTAATTGGAACTCCAGTAGCAACTGAGCAGCAGCAAATTAGCAATCCGCCCTATGTTGCGCCACAAGTTGGCAAACTTAGCGATCAGGAGTTAGCGATCGCAAGGCAAGCATGGCGATATTTCGAGCAAAACTGGAATGAAGACACAGGTTTAGTCAATTCCGCAGACAAATTTGCCTCGGTCACGCTCTGGGATCAAGCGGCGGCGATCGCGGCTTTAGTTAGTGCCAAAGAACTGGGATTTGTAACAGAAGCCGACTTTGAGAAAAAGATGCGGCGGACATTGCAAACCCTAGCGAAGCTGCAACTCTATAAGGGCGAATTGCCTAACAAAGTCTACAATTCCAAAACGTTGATTCCTGTCAACTATGGACAGCTTGACAAGAAAGAAGAGATTGGTTGGTCAGCCCTAGATATTGGCAGAATGGCAATTTGGCTAAAGATTGTCGCCACAAAATATCCAAATCTCACTGAAGATGCGGAAGCAGTTTGGAAAAGCTGGAAAGTGGAACGTCTTACCAAGGATGGTCAGATGTATGGCACTAGCGTTAGTAAAGGGAAAGAATCCTATAACCAAGAGGGGCGATTAGGCTATGAGAGCTATGCCGCCTACGGTCTCAAACTATGGGGACTGGATGTCTCAAAAGCATTGGATGTAAAATCACAGGTTGCTTTCGTTGATCTGTATGGACAAGGAGTTCCTTACGACAAACGCGAATTTAGCAACTCCGAAGCTAATAACTATGTTTTAAGCGAGCCTTTTATTCTGGATGGGATTGAAACTGGATTTCAGTCATTACCAAAAGCTTATGCCGATCGCGTATTAGCCGCGCAAGAAAGTCGATATCAAGCCACGAAGCAACTAACGGCGCTGACCGAGGACAATCTTGATCGCGCTCCCTATTTTGTTTACAACACCATATTTGTCAATGGTCAGGCTTGGGCAACGATTACGGATGAGCGAAAATTATCTAACGATCTGCGTTTCCTCAGTGCCAAGGCAGCGATCGGTTGGCACGTGCTGTACAAGAGTAACTACACCCAAAAACTACTTGATTTTGTGACAAACAATCTCAAAACCGATTTGGGCTGGTATAACGGTTACTACGAAGCCTTAGGCGAACCAAACAAGTCGCTAACCGCCAATAATAACGGCGTAATTTTAGAAAGTTTTCTCTATAAAAAAGTTGGACAACCTTTAACCGTATGGGCAGGAATTTCTCCTTAAGCAGCTATCCACGCTGGGTCAGATTGGTATCGGGGTTTATCATTGGAGTCATGCTAGCGATTTTGTTGTCGCAAGTACAGATTGAGACAGCGATCGCCCAAAACCAAAGAACTCGAAATCGAACAATGCCGAATAGT
>JBBQRB010000151.1:0-8266 GCA_038215315.1 Pseudanabaenales cyanobacterium | reverse complement strand
CCAAATTTACCTAGCGATTTTCCACGGAAGTGCAAGGTTTTTGAGGCTCTAGATGCTTTAAACTTGCACTTGTTTAGGTAAAAAAAGCTCGAAACTATTGGCTGGCAAAGCTTTTACACTTATTCAGGAAGCCCTAAGTAGGCAAGCATAATTGAACCCAGAATTCAAAAAGCTGCAGCGTGCGCTACAGCTTTTTGGGTTTTAAGGTTTCTTTTGCCTAGTTACTTAAAGGACGCGAAGCAATAATTTCTAAATTTGAGGGATAAAACGTTCCTTTACGGGAACGGTGGTGTACTCGCTGATGATACGGCGAAACTCATCACCATCTAATGTTTCATTTTCTACGAGTAGATCAACTAAGCGATCAATGGCGCTGCGATTTTCGTACACAATCTGTAATGCCGTCTGATAGCACTTCTTGACGATTTCCCGAACTTGCTGATCAATCTTGGCGGAAATATCTTCGGAAAACTGAGAACCGCCGCCCATGCTGCGACCTAAGAACACTTCTGAAGTCTGACCTTCGAGGGCTAATTGTCCGATATTAGACATACCGTAACGAGTTACCATTTGGCGAGCCATGCCGCTTACCTGTTGTAAGTCGCCACCTGCACCTGTAGTTACTTCAGCCGCACCAAATACAGCTTCTTCAGCCGCACGTCCACCGAGAGCAGCCGTGATCCGAGCAAGGATTTGACCGCGAGAAACTAGAGTTTGCTCTTCGTCAGGGGTAAACCATGTCAAACCAGCCGCTTGACCTCTGGGGATTAAGGTGACCTTCTGTACAGGATCGTGATCTTTAAGCAATGTGCCGACGATCGCATGACCAACTTCGTGATAAGCAATCAAACGCTTATTACGACTATCGAGCAGCGCTTTACCTTCTAGCCCAGCAATAATCCGATCCACAGCATCGTCAATTTCAGTAATGGTCATCGCGTCCTTGCGGCGGCGGGCAGTCAAAATTGCAGCTTCATTTAACAAGTTTGCCAAGTCTGCGCCAGCAAATCCAGGGGTACGTCTAGCGATCGACTCGAGAGATACTTCAGGGCTAATCTTTTTGTCACGGGCATGGACATTGAGAACCTGCAAGCGACCCTTAATGTCAGGTGGATCGACTCCAATTTGACGATCAAAACGACCTGGACGTAACAAAGCGGAGTCAAGGACATCGGCACGGTTAGTTGCCGCAATCACAATTACGCCTGAGTTACCTTCAAATCCATCCATTTCCGTAAGAATTTGATTAAGAGTCTGTTCACGCTCATCGTTGCCACCACCGATGCCAGCGCCACGTTGACGACCGACAGCATCAATTTCATCAATGAAGATGATGCAAGGTGCATTTTCCTTGGCTTTCTTGAACAGGTCTCGCACACGGGATGCACCGACACCGACAAACATTTCTACAAATTCAGAACCAGAGACTGAGAAAAATGGTACGCCAGCTTCTCCAGCGATCGCCTTGGCTAGAAGGGTCTTACCAGTTCCAGGCGGTCCAATTAGTAGCACACCTTTGGGGATCTTTGCGCCAACAGCAGTAAAGCGTTCGGGCTTCTTGAGGAATGTCACAACTTCTTGCAACTCTTCCTTTGCTTCTTCAATACCTGCAACATCGTCAAACTTCACGCCAGTTTGAGCATCCATCGCAAATCTTGCCTTGGTCTTGCCAAAATCCATCGCTTGTCCAGGTCCACCCATCTGATTAGAACGACGAAATAGGAAGAACAAGCCACCAATTAGAGCTACAGGGAAAATCAGATTACTGATAAATCCCCAGATCGCGCCATTGTTGCTAGGAGGATAGATAGCAAGATCAACACCACCTTCATTGAGCTTATCCATTAATTCAGGAGCATACAATGGCAGGTCAACTCTGGCGCGTTGCTCTTTACCTTCAATCTGGGGATCGCTTGCTACGATTACTGCTGTGCGACCGCCATCAAAAATATCTACCTTGCGTACCCGATGCTCATCAAGGTATTCAAGGAATCTTCCGTAGGCTATGCGGGTATTTGCTGCATTTACAGTGGGACGGCTGGGCATGGGACGAGACGATAATGTCTGCCATCCGAAAAAGCCAATAATCGCTATGGGCAGTAACCATAGCAAAGCATTTCTCCAAGAGGGTTTCATATAGCAAAGAGCCTGATGTTCAAAATAATTTCTTAACTAAACTTAACTTACCATGATCCTTAATTAATGGGATCGCGCGATCGCAAATATCTACCCAAAGGAAAGATTATCCTGTAGCAGCCATAAGCGATTATGTTGATTCACAAAAATATGCCAACACTTTTCTGCTTTTGGGTTTAAGGCTGGCGACATCAAGCAACTTCTACAACTTCCCTAGTTTCTATTGGTGTTTTGCTGGCGCGGATTCCTTCCATTTCTTCCAGAACTTGTAAATATTTACCTGTGATCAGTCTTGCACCTCGTCGATGGGTGAAATAGTTCCATCCCCATTGGATCATCACGATTAATTTATTATCAAATTCAATCAGAAAGTAAACATGGACAAATGTCCAGATAAACCATGCTAACCAACCCTTCAGGCGCAAGAACTTAAAGTCCACAACCGCTTCATGCCGACCAATTACAGCCAGACTTCCAAAATCCCAATACTTAAATTTTGCGGGTTCTTTTTGCTGCACCTTCGCCTGAATATGGCGAGCAACATATTCACCCTGCTGCATGGCAACGGGCGCAACCCCTGGCAAAGGGCGATCGCCTTGGTGAGGATAGTTCGCCAAGTCACCAATGACATAGATATTAGGATGATTTGCGATCGACATATCAGTCTGCACAATCACGCGACCTACGCGATCTAGTTCGGCATTTAGGCGATCGCCTAATACTTTACCCATTGGTGAAGCTTTCACACCCGCCGCCCAGAGAATTGTTTGCGCTTGAATCTGCTCAACTTGTTCACCACATTTGAAGGTAACGACATGATCTTCAATATTCGTCACCATGGCGCTAGTTTTGACTTCCACTCCTAACCTAAGTAGAGATTCTTTAGCTGTTGCCGAGAGATCGGCATGGTATGGAGGCAACACGCGATCGGTTCCTTCAATTAAGATGATTCGCGCTTTCTTGGTATCAATATTCGTAAATTCATCACTGAGGGTGCGATGGGCAAGCTCAGCTAAAGTTCCCGCGAGTTCCACGCCCGTTGGGCCTCCTCCAATCACCACAAAGTTCATTAATGCTTCTTTAAAATTGGCATCATCAGTCTTCTCGGCTGCTTCAAATGCGCTCAGGATACGCCGACGTATATTAATCGCATCCTCAATGGTCTTTAATCCAGGGGCTTGCTCTGACCATTGATCGTTCCCAAAGTAATGGTGACTGACTCCTGTGGCAACGATCAGCGAGTCATAGCTTATGTCTAAATGATTTTTTAATTTAACTACCTGCGCTTGGTGATCAATATCTAGCACTTCGCCCATAACGACGCTGGTATTTTTGTTTTCAGCAAGTACTGACCGCAATGGTGAGGCGATATCGGCAGGAGATAGGCTGCCTGTGGCAACTTGGTAAAGTAGGGGCTGGAAGAGGTGAAAATTACGTTTGTCGATAAGGGTAACTTTAACGGGAACCTTTGATTTGCCTAATTTTTGGGCGGCATACAGTCCCCCAAAACCGCCACCAATAATAACAACATGATGTGGTGCGTTTTCATTTTGAGTACTTAGAGACATGGCAAGTATTTAATTAAGTGTGCTTATTTTGCTGATGGCATCTTTAAAAATTTATTATATATGTAAATAAAAATATCGATTTGTATCTTTTCACAAACATCGATTGGATACATCGCTTTTCGTTCTTATAAAACCCAGAGAAATTTTTGAAAGTGCCGCTTCGCGGCACTTTCAAAAATTTCTCTGTACCTTTTAAAGCCTCAATAGACTGTATGCATAGGTTAAAGATTAAGTATGTGGGCAAAAGAGACCTTAAAACCCAAAAAGCTGTAGCGCACGCTGCGCGTGCGCTACAGCTTTTTGGGTTTTGGGTTTAATTATGCTTGCCTACTTAGTAATACTCAGTAAAATGCAATCTGCATCTTGTTTGGTGGTTTTGAAGCGTTAAGCGATCGCAGCGCTAAAGCCAAGAAGAACTATGTCAGAATAAAGACAACGTAAAGTGCCAAAAGACTATGGTTACTGTACCTTCTCAATACCGTTTGCCAACGGCGGAAGACCTACCCGATTCCGATGAAACTCCTGTGGATAATGAACTCCAAAATGATATCCCGAATATTTTATTGAATTTGCTGCGAGAAATTTGGAGCGATTCCCCAAACGGGGATGTGTCCCGCCGTTCTGATTGGTTTTGGGGCGTGGACATGGGTGTATATTACGAACCAAACATTGAGGAGCCTGCAAAGTCTAAGGCAATTGTTCCCGATGGGTTTCTAGCTTTGGGTGTACCGAAGCAGACTGGTGAAGGTGGACGCTTAAGCTATGTAGTTTGGCAAGAAGAGGTGATGCCGATTCTTGCTTTGGAAGTAGTTTCTAAAAAATATAATGGTGAATACGATACTAAGTTAGCCAAATATGCAGAAGTAGGCATTCTCTACTATGTGGTTTACAATTCTACGACTGGTCGCCGACTTTACAAAGAGCATCAATCGTTAGAAGTGTACAAGTTGGTCGATGGGAAGTATCAACTCTTGCCTTCGGTGGCACTTTTGTCAGATGGAGGCAGGATGGTCTGGTTGCCTGAAGTTGGTTTGGGGATTGGATGTGAGCAGGGTATTAATGATAACTGGCAACGCGAATGGGTCTATTGGTACGATTGCTCTGGTAAGAAATTTTCCACTGCTCAAGAAAGTTTGACTCTAGAGCGTCAGGCTAGACTTGAGGCTGAGGTGCTATTGCAAAAATATCGCGATCGCTTTGGTGATATCTCTGAATTACTGTGAAACTTAGTTCAGGCGAAAAGATGTTACCGATCGCGATCGCTCTAAAAAAGAACAAAAAGCATATAGCTGTTAATTAAGGAAGCAGAATTTTTAGAAACTTTTAGAGACAAGTAGCTAGGCGAAAGAAACCTTAAAACCCAAAAAGCTGTAGCGCGCGCTACAGCTTTTTGGGTTTTGGGTTTTATTTCGCCTAGCTACTTATGGTGATTACCTTATGTAGATTAAGTTTGAACTCGCCTAAAAGATGGCAAAGATTGTGGCTTGGGTAGACTAATATCCATGAGCTAAAGCCATTCAATATCAAGTAAAAGCTTATTCGTGGATTATTTAATGGAGCTAGGATTAAAAATTATATTCAGGATATTGCTAGCTGTTTTCTTCGTATTTGCTGGCATCATGCATTTTTTAGCTACCCCTTTTTATCTGAAGATTATGCCTTCCTACGTCCCATTTCACCTAGAAATGGTTTATATCAGTGGATTTTTTGAAATTTTAGGTGGAGTGGGTGTCTTGATTCCTCAACTCAGGCGATTAGCAGGTTATGGGCTAATTGCCCTGCTGATTGCTGTTTTTCCTGCCAATCTCAATATGGCAATCAATAATATTCAGATTGATGGCATATTAACTCCAAAGTCTCTACTGTGGCTGCGTCTACCTTTACAGTTAGTTTTGATTGCGTGGGTATGGTGGTGTACGAGTGAGACTCCTAAAAGCGAAAGCAAAATTAACGATCGCAATGTGTAGCTGTTGCCAAGTGTACTAAAAACCAGAAGACAAGTTGAGGCGCGATACGCCTCAACTTGTCTTCTGGTTTTTGTCCTAATTAACCTTGGTAGGACTAACTACAAAATAGGAATAGATAGCAAATCAAGACTTGATATATCCCAGCACATACTAAAATGACACTGACAAGAAATTTCAACATTTCTTAACCCCTATCTATTTCATAAGCAAATCTCTAGTCTGGAAACATCACAACATTATGGTCGCAACCCCTAACGCCACAAACGCAGCCACTCCCGCCTTTATTCCTGATTTTTGTGAAGGCATTCAGTACTTTGGCGAACCGTTGGAGGGGTTCGACGAATTGGGGCGAGTTCCTGTGCTTAGCCCAGACAAATCTGGTGTAACTGATCCTAGCGATCGCGCTGCCGTATTTCAAACACTCTTAGCGGCTGATGCCTTACGCTACCTCACCTTACAAGTCACTGCTAGCAAGGCATCTGGACACCCTGGCGGCTTTGCTAGTAGCGCTGAAGCCGTCGCCGCCTTCTATATGCTTGGTCATAAAAATATGCCTACCGAAGTCGGACATCATGCTCCTGGTTACTACAGTGCCATGTTCTTAGATCGCTCCCTTGAAGATATGGGCATTAACACTGTTAGCCAAATGCGTGAAAGATATCGCGAGAAACATGGTTTGCTTGGTCACTTGTCTGGCTACATCCCAGGGATTCTTGCTCCTGCTGGCCCCCTCGGACAAGGACAGCATTTTGCGATGGCAGCAGCCCTATTGCATCGCGATAAGCTGTTCCCTGTGACAATGGGTGATGGTGGTTTGGGAGAACCCTATCCAATTAGTTCGATCGCTCACTTCCACACTGCTTATCCTGAAGTCACCAACTTTGTTCCGATTCTAGTTTGGAATGGATATAGCCAAGAACACCACAGCATGGTTTCTACTAAGACCAATGCCGAAATGATTGCTTTCTGGAAAGGGAATGGATTCGATGAAGTGATTCTTGTGGATGCAAAGGATTTTGATGATCAAAATCAGCCTGAAGCTTACGTTGATAGTACTGCGTTCTCTTTTAAACAGCGACTAGCTTTCACAGAAGCAGTTCTCGTTAGTGCTGATAAAGTGGTAAAACTAGCTTTTGGTGGTAAGTTGACTGTATTTATCATCAAGCAACTCAAAGGTGCTGGTGTTCACGCACGGGGCGCAAAATCTCATAATCTCTATGCTCATCACACTATTGATAACGCTGATGTGATTTCAGGATTAAAAACTCGCGCCCTCAATCCTGAAGCATGGCAAACCGTTAGCACTAATCTGCAATGGGCTGGTGGTGGTTCTTCTTCAAAAACTGCGGTTACGGAATCTATCCTTCCCTTAGTTAATTTGGGAACTTTACCTCTCGAAGAATACGCGATCGCTGAAGCAAAGATTTCGACGACGGCGATGGGGCGCTTAGTTGGCTATGTGGGACAAACTGACAAGAGCTACATTGTCACCAATGCGGATGGCAACGAAGCTTCAGGGATTGCCAATATCAACCAAGCTCTCAAAATCAATCACCCCACCGTTGATGCTCTCTATAATCAGGGGCCAGGGGGACAAGTCTATGAACCCCTCAGCGAAGATGCCTGTGCTGGTTTAGCGGTTGGCTTAGCACTGATGGGTAGTCGTACCCTATGGTGTTCCTATGAGTCCTTTGCGATTAATGGACTTCCCATTTGGCAAACGGTCACTCAAGCGATGGCAGAATTGCGCCGCCCCACGCCTGCCACGGTTTGCCTGTTCACCGCAGGCGCTCTAGAGCAAGGTCGGAATGGCTGGACACACCAACGCCCTGAAATCGAAGGCTACTTTGCGTCCATGATGCGAAATGGCAATATCTTCCCTCTCTTCCCACTCGATGCTAATAGTATTCAAGTTTGTTATGACTGGGCGCTGAAAGCAGTGAATAAAGGTGTGGTGATTACGGCGAGCAAAACACCTTTGCCAATCCGCACAACTTTTGAGCAGACCAGACAAGCTCTCGAAGATGGCGCGATTACTTTGCAAGAAATCGCTGGCAGCAAAAAAGTTGTCTTTGCGGTGATTGGTGACTTGATGTTGCTTCCTGTTTATGAAGCAGCCCAAAAGCTAGCTGAACAGGGTATTGGTTCTAAAATCGTCTCGATTATTAGCCCTCGCCGTCTCTATCGCCCAACTGATGTGGCATGGGATACTTGCTCGGAGCCAGATGGCAAGTTCTTGAGTGATGCTGATTTTGAAGCTTTCTTTGGTGGTGATGCGCTGATCGGTGTTGTCGGCGGTGCTTCAGCAATGTTGGAACCAGTGATGCTTCGCAGTAACAGCAAGCGCGATGTCTTCTCATGGAAGCGTGGCGAAACGACAGCTTCGGCAGGTCAATTGTTTGAGTTTAATGGCATGAATGCAGAGGCGATCTGCGATCGCGCTAAGCAATTAGTTAGGGCTTCCTGAATAAGTGTAAAAGCTTTGCCAGCCAATAGTTTCGAGCTTTTTTTACCTAAACAAGTGCAAGTTTAAAGCATCTAGAGCCTCAAAAACCTTGCACTTCCGTGGAAAATCGCTAGGTAAATTTGGGAAAT
>JBBQRB010000150.1:0-8290 GCA_038215315.1 Pseudanabaenales cyanobacterium | reverse complement strand
TGCGATTAAATTTACCGATAAGGGTGAGGTTGCGCTCTCGATTTCATCTAAGTTGATTGATCCAGAAACAAATACCCACGAATTACTTTTTAACATTCGCGATACAGGTGTTGGCATTGCCACCGAAGCGATCGCAAAGCTTTTTCAATCCTTTAGTCAAGCTGATAAATCGATTACGAGACAGTATGGCGGTACTGGCTTAGGACTCGTGATTAGCAAACAGCTTTGCGAACTGATGGGCGGTAAAATCGGTGTCAAGAGTGTAGTTGGCAAAGGTTCAACTTTTAGTTTTTCCATTCAAGCTAAAGCGATCGCTAATGCGGAGACCCGTCAAAACATTACTAATCTAACAACAAATACTGATTGTTTAGAAGGTAAGAACATTTTAGTGGTGAGCAGCAATTCTACAATTAGACAAGCGATCGCTTTGTATAATCAAGCGTGGTCTGTAAATACACAGGTTGCTTTCTCGGCGGCAGAAGCTTTACAAAGTCTCGAATTAAGCGTATTCGACGCAGTGATTATTGATGGAAGTCTCGTTGAGATCGATGTTACGGATCTGGCGACGGATATTCAATCAGGTTTTCCTAATTTGAATTTAATTTTATTGAATTTTGCTGAAACAATCAAGAGGGGTAATGCTAACGTTTTTAATCATTACATCAGCAAGCCGATTACCGCATCAAAACTCTACGAAACCTTTTGTGAAATCTTCTCCAGCACCCCGACCAAAACAACGATAAGCAAAGACTTTAGACAATCTCCTCAAGACTTGAACTTGGCGATCAATCTTCCACTAGAGATTTTAGTTGTAGAAGATAATTCTGTAAATCAAGAGATTTTATTGCTAATACTAGAACAAATCGGTTATATCGCTGAAGCCGTTAACAATGGAAGTAAATCTGTAGAAGCCATCCAACTTAAACCTTATGATGTCGTCTTTATGGATATGCAAATGCCCATAATGGATGGATTAAGCGCCACCAAAAATATCCGTAAATTGCCTATTAGCCAGCCTTGGATTATCGGTTTATCGGCTGATGCCTTCACAGAGTCCCGCGATGCCGCTTTATCGGCTGGGATGAATGAATATCTCACCAAGCCCTTTCGGACAGATGATTTACTGAAGGCCTTACAGAGGGTCAAAAAATATGCGCCCACAGCGATCGCCTCTGAAGTCTTAACTGAACCGATTGCGTCTCAGCCAGTAAGGGCAAGCCTGAATATGCAAACCCTTAAGTCATTAGAAAATTCGATTGGTGCAGAGAATTTGTCTCGGTTGGCTGATAACTATATCCAACAATCAGGAATAGCGATCGCCAAGATGCAGACTGCTTTAAGCAAAAACGACTTTGTTACCATTGAATCGGAAAATCATGCATTAAAAGGGACAAGTGGAAATTTTGGAGCTTCAGAACTTTTCAGACTCTGTGGCTCGCTTGAATGTCTATGCAAAATTTGTATAGATTCAGACAACTCCAGTACTATAGATAGCAAAGAAATTGCGATCGTGATCCAGAATATGGGCAATGAATATAAACAGGTTTGTCAAGCATTAAAATCTAAACAAAAATTGCCATCTTAGTCACCTCACTTCCCAAGTAAGCGATCCTATGAAATACAACAAACTTGGCTCTAGCGAACTTTTGGTATCGGAAATTTGCTTAGGAACGATGACCTACGGTCAGCAAAATACAATTGCTGAAGCACATCAGCAACTAGATTACGCCCTAGAGCGCGGGATTAACTTTATTGACACGGCGGAAATGTATCCCGTGCCACCTAAGGCAACCACTCAAGGCGATACCGAAGAATATATTGGCGCTTGGCTTGCCCAGCCGCAGATCAAGCAAAAGCGTAATGAGCTAATTATTGCCACCAAAATTATCGGGACAGGGCGTAATTACAAATGGGTGCGTGATGATGCGATCGCTGCCCTCAGTCGCAAAAATATTCTGCAAGCTGTCGATGACAGCCTCAAGCGTTTGCAAACCGATTACATTGATCTTTATCAAATCCACTGGCCAGATCGCAATGTGCCGATGTTTGGACAGGTCGGCTTTGATCCTAGTAAAGAACGTCCGATGGTGGATATTTTTGAACAGTTATCAACCTTTGATGAATTAGTCAAAGCTGGCAAGATCCGCCACTTGGGCTTAAGTAATGAAACGACGTGGGGAGTTTGTGAATTTAGTCGCCAAGCCCAAGCTTCTGGAATGCCCCACATTATCTCGATTCAAAATGCTTATAATCTCCTCAATCGCATTTTTGATCGGGATCTCGCCGAAGCCTGTTATCGCGAAAAAGTAGGCTTATTAGCCTATAGTCCTCTTGCCTTTGGCTTTTTATCAGGTAAATATGTAGATAAAACACCTGAAAATAGCCGATTTGGGCTATTCCCTAGTTTTGGTCAGCGATATTTTAAGGCAAATGTTAAGGCGGCGACTGCGGAATATATCGCGATCGCCCAAAAATACGATTTATCTCCGACCCATTTGGCGTTAGCATTTGTGCGTACTCAATGGTTTGTCGCTAGTACAATTATTGGCGCGACCACGATGGAACAACTCAAAGAAAATATCGACAGTGTGGATACTCCGCTAAATGCCGAAATCTTGGCAGAAATAGATCAAGTCCATCTGCAGTATTTTAATCCTGCGCCCTAATTGATTAGCCCCATGAAAATATCTCGTCCGCTAACTTTCTTACTAGCCGTTAGTTGCCAAGTCTTGATCGCTGATGCTGCTCCTGCGGTAACTGTTGCCGACAATGGCAATGTTATTCAGCTAAATGGACAGCCTTGGTCGGGACGTTGGTTGATCAAAACCGAGCAGGGACAACAGGGGCTTCAGCAAAGTATCTATGTGCAAGAAGATTGGCTGACGAGTGGACTTGGTGTGCAGCTATTAGATTCTGACAAAGCCGATCGCCAGAGGTTGCGCTGGTTTTCTATTCCCACTTTTAGCAAAGTTGCCTTTGATCAGACAGGTCGCTTTCGCTATCTCAACCTTGCACCCTTTGCCGAACAGTGGCGCACCGAAATTTCTGGTAATGCGCTAAATATCTATACGCCCAACACCACGATACAGGCGGTAAGGCGCAGTAAGCAGCCTTGGGGCGATCGCCTAGTGATTGATCTTAGTCGGCGCACTCCTTGGCGCATATCGCAACAGGGCAATGTGATTAATGTAATTGTCTCCGCAGAAGCTGCGGCAAATCTAGCCACAAGTGCCGATGCGATCGCGGGTAACATCATTAAATCTGTAACCTTACAACCACAGGGCAAACTAACTCAAGTTCAGATTCAAACAAATGCGGCGATCATTCCTGTTACAGAAATGCTGAGTAGTCCATCGCCGCGCCTCGTAATTGACATTCGCCGTGACTATACCCCTCCAAATTTAACTGTGCAGTGGGCTGAAGGTTTAAAGAAAATTGAGAGAATTGTCGAAATTCCCAATCAACCCAAAACTGCTAAAGATCCTAAAACGATTAAGTTTGCAGTGACAGCATTAGAAGTCGATCTCAAATCTCCGCGCCTAAAATTGCGCCCCGTCTGGAGCAATCCTGATAACTCACCTGAAGGGATGCTGGGATTAACCACCGTGCCGCAGATGGTAGAACAGGCAAAAGCAGTGGGTGCAATCAATGCAGGATTTTTTAATCGCATCCGCCGCTTACCCGTTGGCGCAATCCGTGAAGGCAATCGCTGGTTATCGGGGACAGCCCTAGTCAGAGGTGCGATCGCTTGGAATGAAAATGGCGATACTTTAATTGATCGGCTTAACTTTTCTGAAGAAATCACTACAGGCAATCAGCTAAAAATCAACCTCACCAACCTCAATAGTGGCTATGTCCAAAAAGGAATTGCCCGATACACTTCCACTTGGGGCGGCATCTACTCACCCCTAACCGACAATGAATTCTTAGTCGTGGTGCGTGGCGATCGCGTAGTAGCTCAATATCAAGGTGGCGCAGTCAACGTCGGTCAAATCGCCATTCCCAATGATGGTTATGTCCTAGTCGCGAGGCAAATACCTGAAGCAGTCACACAGCTTCCAGTCGGGATGACGGTGCGTGGTCGTCAAGCTTTTATTCCCGATCGCTTTGCCAGTTTTGCTAACCTCATCGGGGCGGGGCCATTGCTATTAAAAAATAGCGCTGTAGTTCTTAATGGCAAGACCGAAAATTTTCAAGCGGGGTTTGATACTCAGGCAGCTGATCGCAGTGCGATCGCGACTACTAAAGACAAAGGCAAGCTACTATTAGCCACAGTTCAAGCTGTAACGGATGGAGTTGCACCAAATCTTTTGCAAACTGCCGAGGTCTTAAAGAAGCTAGGTGCAGTGGATGCCCTCAACCTTGATGGTGGGGGTTCTTCAACTTTATTTTTAGGTGGCAATGTGCTTAATCGCGATCTGACAAAGCTTGCGCCCGTTCACAATGCGATCGCCATTTTTATCACGCCACTCCCCGCCAAACCTCAGTTTTAAGAGGCTTCAGCTTCGCGCAAAACCCCAAAAACTAATCGGCGGCGCGAAGCGCCGCCGATTAGTTTTTGGGGTTTTGAATAGAGTCGGTGCATTGCGCCGACTCTATTTTTTGTGATTTTACAAAACCACGTTCTTAGGGGTGGGGATAGAAGGCTGGAGATACATAGTCAAGAACTGCAAACCATTGTTAGCCAAGTGCGGTAACTTCTGTACCTTCTTCAGCCATTCAGGAGTATTAGACCTATCGATCTGTACCAGTTTGGCGTTATTTTCTTCGCACTTCTTCAAGCAACCCCAAAACTTAGGATTTTCTAGATCAAGAATTATAGGGAAAGCCTTCGCCGCGTCACGATTGGTTTCACGCAATACTTCGTCAACATACTTGCGAGTATCCATACCGATGGACTCATAAAACTCATTGCGAATGCAAATATCGTTTAGATACATGGTGGCAAATACCGATAGCAAGAAGAATTTGCTCCAGAGACTTGCTTTTAGACCATTGATATTCTTCTTGTCGCTACGCAGCAGCAAACTACAAAAATCACCATGACGGCTCTCATCTTGGCACCAATTTTCAAAGAACTTGAAGATTGGGTAAATCCGATATTCTGGATGAGTAAGGAAATGTTGATGGATCTTGATGTAGCGCCAATAACCGATTTTTTCAGATAGGTAGGTAGCGTAAAAAATAAACTTCGGGGCGAAGTAGACGTATTTCTTGCTTTTAGAAAGAGTAGACAGATCGAGCTGTAGATCAAAGTCAGGCATCGCCTTATTTAAGAAACCTGCATGGCGGGCTTCATCACGACTCATCAGGCTAAAAATTTCTGCCATCAAAGGGTTTTTATCCTTGATTTTGATGGCAATTTCTTTGTAAAGCAAAAAGCCAGAAAATTCAGAGGTGCAGGAGCCTTCCAAAAATACTCGAAAATGCTCTCTTACTTTGGGGTCGATGTGATCCCAAGATTGATTGAAATCAGCATTACGGACAAAATGGCGGCGATTATAGTCAAACTTGAACTCTTCAAGGATCGCTTCATAATCTTCCTTGAGATCAAAGATATCCATATTTGCCATCGCTTCAAAGTCAGTGGTGTAGAAGCGTGGGGTCAAGATGCTGTCACGTCGGCCAGTCCCGTTAACCTTTTGGTTTGACTGGCTTACATCGGGTTTAGAAGGAGTAGCTACCATAGTCTTTGTGCTGTGTTCTCTGGTGATATATCTATTGTTACTTTTATATGGCTTTGACGCAATTAAATGGGATTTTTAATAAATTGCATTGATATCGCGATCGCATTTGCAGTTTAAATACCTACTTAGATGCCTATTTTAAGCGCAGTCGCCAATTTATGGGTAAATACCAGCTCAAAATGCGATCGCTTGTTAAGAAGCATTAAGAGATAAGCATTTAGTAACGGCGGCTTCGCCACGCGATTAAATATTTATCTCTTACTCCCTTCTCAGTATAAGAATAAATATTAAAACCTAAGAATTAGCGGTGCGGCGCGAAGCGCCGCACTGCTAATCTTTCACTGTGAAGGGAGTAACTGACCTATCAAAAATGTCACACAAAGTCTTTGTCATTTCCCTAGCTGTATATTTCTGAAATGTTTGCCAGTCCGTTATGCATTCGCCTTTCTGCGACAACAACCAATCAAGTTTATCAATTAACCTGTCTGCAATATTGTCCGTACTGGCCTTAGCAAAAGTGACAACTTGTCCCGCCTTACAGCTTTCGATCACATTTACGACCAGACTGTTTTGATGCAAGATCGCTAAGAGTGGCTTGCGAGCAAGGATACATGGATAGACCTTAGATGCTGAGTAGCCTAGATCATCAGAGCCGATAATCAAGATGCCATCACTATCTGTCAGCACTTTGAGAGCTTCAAAGTAGGGAATGCGTTGCGGGTATTCGGTGACAATATCGCTCAAATCGTATGAACTAGCGATCGCCTCAATCGGCTTACTGTTATCAAAGATCGAATATTTAGTACCGACAAAGTGTAGTTTAATCTTTTGCCATACTTCAGGCGATCGCTGTCGATGTTGTTGGATAGCCGCAAATAAATTTTTGAGACTAAAAGCCATATCATCGCCGCCTCTACCCACATATACCCAATGTTTACAGCCATCATTGGGGTCAAATATACTTTGTTGAATATTGAGACTTGCTAAGATTTCAAAATCTTTTTCTGGTGCGCCAAAGGGCAAAACCGTAAATTGAGAAGGCTCTAGCCAAGGATAGCGTTTACTCAAAACTTGAGGATATTCTGGAGATACGCTGGTAATGTGAGTAACTCGACGCATTGTAAAAGGCTCAAAAACTTTTGCTAAAGAATTAGCGATCGCGTATTTTAATTTTCCACCTGGTGGGGTTGTCCCAGTGCGTTCATAATAGTCACTCAACCAAGGATCTTGAAAATCTAAAACATAAGGAACTTTATATTTAGCTAGCCAATAGCGACCCAACGGCATCGTCAAAAAAACTGTATTCGAGAAATAGACTAAATCAAAATAATTTTTTTCAAAGTATTTAGAAGTTGCTTTAACTAGAAAAGGTAAAGATCTAAATGCCAAATTTCCCAACCTAAATCTTCTTGATAGTTTGGGAGAGATTGCCGAAGATTGAATAATTTCAATATTTTTAGGAATTGTCAAAGTTAAGTTCGGATCGTAAATTCCTTCTATTAAGTTTGGATCGATACATAAAACTGTCACATCCCATCCAAATTCTGCAAAATAAGGTAATGACATCCTAACCCGCTGATGATCTGCGGCATTAATGGGTGGAAAATGTGGGCTGACAACAAGAACTCGATGCTTCATTTAATGAATTGTTTTCCGACATTCAACACCAAGACAATCAACCCAACGCCCTTCATCTTCAGCATCTTTGAACAGTGGATCAGTACAATCGCCATATGTAGCTCTTCTAATATCCACAAAGCCTGCATTTTTCAATTCTTGAGAAATAGACTTAAAATCCCACATCCAAAGATGATAGCTATTACCAAGCCAATCTAGTATGAAACCTTTTAGTCCTCGGTTTCTTTTTTCTCTGCCTAGAAATGTAGCCTTTAAAAAGTTAAGAGACGAATTTTCTGAGGAATCATCTAGATACTCCCTAATTGAATGCTCTAAGTCAGGTACAACAAGGCGAAAGTAACCGTCAGGGTTCAATATTTTATATGTATTTTTCAAGGCTATTCTAAAATCTTCTAGTGATAAATGTTCAAGAATATGTGAGCAATATATGCCATTACATGAATCATTAGGAACTGGCAATCCATTCACAATATCGCCAAATTCAACATTAGAAGGAAATCGTTTACTGTTTTTTGTGTAGAGATTCCCAACTATTGGTAATCTTTCAAAGCGTACTGTTGGCGAGGCATCAAAATTCCTCCAGCTTTTAGGTGCAGACCATCCGCAACCATACTGAACATATTTACTATCCATATACTATTTATAAGCAGGTACATTTTCTTGTTCGACAATTACTATTACGTCTGTTGATTTGTTTGTCAACTACAACCAATTGTATCTCGCCCCCCAAAGCAAGATTACTGGCATTCTTAGAATACACAATCCAATTTGCCACTTTAACCAATTAGCGATCTCTAGCGATCGATTTTTTGATGCTAGTGGATGGTTATTAATAAACTGCCAAGTGCGTAGAAAGGATTTAATCATAATTAATAATTCATGTATTAGATGATTGAGTGATGTAAGTCATGGGATTCTATCTAATTAGTTTCGTATATAACTGCTCATACTGACTAATAATCACT
>JBBQRB010000149.1:0-8335 GCA_038215315.1 Pseudanabaenales cyanobacterium | reverse complement strand
CTTCATTTAAAAAATTTTATTAAAAATAACAAACAATAAAATTAATTTTTTTTTTTTTCATTTTTTTAACATTTTTTTGTTTATATACCATTTTTATTTTTTTAAAAGTCCCGCTTCCCGTAAATTTAAAAAACTTCTCTGGGTTTTATATAAGCACAAATTGCTGTATACAGTCTTTTGAGGCTTCAAGTAGTCCAAGCTAATTATTAAGTAAACATTTGGCGGATGGTTTCCACGCGATCGCGGTTAACACCTAGATCTGACTCTCCAAGACGCGAAGCTGAACGAACATCAATCAGCCCTTTTTCAGTATTTAGGTAAAACTCTACATCATCGACATAGCCCATAAGAGCGCTAGTAAACTCGGCATAGATGTAGTTACCCTCGGCGGTAATAATCTTGGCACGGGGCATTTTGGAAATTACAGCCTTGAGACTCGCGATCGCCTGATCAGGATCACCTGTATAGGTCAATGGTGCAATCTGATGCTCAGCATCAGCATTTTGGCTAGATACACAATTGGGAGAAGCGGGGCAGCTTAGCAACTTGCCGTCAGCCGTTAGTCCTAAGTTGCTAGGACGAGTACCAGAAAAGGAAAAAATTGCCATGGGTTTTGCGATCGCAGAATTTAAGGAACTAGTTAGAGATTGAGCGGATGCTATGGGTGCAAATCCTAAGCAAGCAATAGTGAAGATAAACAGACTCGCGGCGATCGCGACAAATTTGGACATGGTGAGTACTACCAATTTAACTAAGCAAGGTATTGTATTTATTTTTGAGCGATTCAAGAAGATTTTCAAAAGCGCTGCTTTGCAACGCTTTTAAAAATCTTCTTGGATTGGTTTTAAGAGCATTATGGCATTTTTCAAAATATTGAGGAGTTACTAAGCTGCGAAAAATAATCCTTTTACTAGATTAAAAAGCGTACCGAAAATAAGAAATAAAGTAGCCAAAGAAGCGATCGCGTTGCCTGCGGCTCGTTTACCCGCTTCAATGTAGTAACCCCATGCATAGGCAATGCGCCCCACAATCCAAACTGCTCCTAAAATTGCGCCTAGATTAGGATCTACAAAAATGCTATATAGCCACAGGGCAGGTATGAAAATTACAATCTGCTCAAGAGTATTTTGGTGGGCGCGATAGACTCGTTCAAAAGTTTCATTGCCTGTGGTTTGCGGTGGCGAAATCTTGTACTTAAATCTGGCTACCCCCACGCCAATTCCCAAGCCGAAGTAAACAATTAATGCGCCAAGGGTAGCGATCGCAGGAAGTACTAGTCTTTGAATATCCATTTTTTACAATTGATAATACAGCCTGCTGAAGCTTTGTGTGGTTCAAGGAAATTTTTAAAAGTGTAGCTTCATGGCACTTTTAAAAATTTCTTTGGGTTTTAATTCAGCAAAGTGCTGTCGCGATCGTATGATCGCCTCTGTACTCTGATCGATGTTATGCCCAAGCTTCCATTTTCCATTGCTTTGAGCGCGATAGTTCTCATTAGCTGTCAGCAAAATCCATCAAATAGCTCAACAAGTAATGCACCCGACTCGGCGATTGCTAATAAAGCTATTAGTTACTTGCGGACAGAGCTTAATCTATCCCCAGATTTAGCGATCGTTGCCGAATCACAAAAAATAAATCCTGCCAATACCAACGATCTCTGTCAAGCAATGCCGCCTACTGAAGAGGGGTTGGAGATCGCACTGGTTGCCGCAGGTCAGCGCTATATTTTACAAACCAACTCTGACGCAAGCAAGATTGAGCTTTGCCGTTCAGAAGATGCCCAACCCCAAACAAGCGCAAAATATACGGGTGCAGGTTATCTTCTGCGCTATCCATCCGAGTGGCAAGTTACCGACCTTGGGCTAGAGCCAACAGGATCTAGCACCGTCATCTTTACACCTACTCGCCTCACTATTCAAACCGAACCGAGTCTGGAACGAATTCTCCAAGAGCTACAACAAAGTCAGCAGGTTTATACTTTGATTGCTAAACGTGCGATCGCCACGCAGCCAAGTCTTAGCGCTCTTGTCACTGATGAAGTATCTAAGGATCTGACCACAACTTCCTTAAATACTCAGGGTAAAGGATTCAAATCAGGTACAAAGAGAAGTTTTACCACCGAAAACAAGGATAAATCGGGTGGCAAAAACATGGGAAATGTTGAAGAATCAACCTTTGTGACCGAGCAGTTTATTTACACTATTCGTCACTATCAACCCAGTTTGCAACAGAACACATCAGCCGCGAAAGTCACCGCGAAAGATTTTGCGCAATTTGTCGATAGCTTTACCTTGATTCCTTAGACAACTTTTTTTAGACAACCTTGGCTTGGGCGTTGTAGCTTTTGCGCTTAGTAACCGCTAGGACTAGCACTAGGAAAGTGCAGAGTCCAGCTAAATAGAGGGGATAGCCATAGGATTGAGGATATTTCTCATTGACTAATAAGCCTGCAATTATGGGGCCAAAAGCGTTAGAGATACTGAGGTACGAGGAGTTTAAGCCGAGAATCGTTCCTTGCTCTGCGGGGCTGGCATTAAGGGAAATTAATGCACTAAGCATTGGTTGCACAACTGAGTTAAGTAGCGAAAACATGACACAGACGGCGACAAAGTAATAGATGTTTTCCCAAATTGGCATCAATGCAAAAGAGATACTGCGAACTAATAAGCCCATGAATAGAATCTGCACTAGCTGAAAACGCTTCACTAATTTAGAAATTCCCAAGGTCTGCACGATTACGCCCAAGACTCCAAATAGAAAGAACATCAGCGTGAGAGCATCACTATTTTGTTTGAGAACGACAATGAAGTAGGGCTGAAAAGCAAATGTAAATAGAGTAAAGGTCAGCCCTGTTAGAAAGTTAAGAATCAATAAAATTCCAATTTTTGGCATGAACAATCCTTTAGCCAAATTTTCTAAACCAAGATCAAATATATTTTGAGCTTTTTCTGCTTTGGTCTTTAGCGTTTCAGGTAAAAAGAAAATTGTCATAAATAGGGCGATCGCAGCGATGAATGCTGACACTAAAAACGATGCCCCAAAGGACTTACCTAGAGGTGTATTGAGGGCAACTTTTTGAGCGATCAAGCTAAGTGGTGGCCCCAAAATGAAACCAAGCCCGAAGGCAGCCCCATTGATCCCAAAGGCTTTGGCACGGTTTTCGGGGGTGGTGACATCAGAGATTACGGCTTGAGCAACGGAGGCATTGCCACCCGTGATGCCATCCAAAAATCTGGCTAGGAATAAAAACATGGCACTGCCAGCAGTCCCTGCCATCAGGTTAGCGATCACCGTCCCCGCAAGGCTGATGATAAGTAATGGCTTGCGCCCAAAGCGATCGCTGAGCTTGCCGAAGACTGGAGTAGCAAAAAACTGGGCGAACGAGTAGATGGCAAATAGCAAACTGGTTTGAAAGTCATCTAACTTGAACTGTCTGCCGTAAAGGTACAAAACAGGAATTAGAACCGTAAAACTAAGGGAGTTAGTAAAAGAAATAAGAGCGATAATCCAAAATTTACGATTCATTCAAGGGGCGATCGCGTAAAGTTCCTATCTATCTTACATTCCTAAGTAGGTAAGCCATAGTTAAACCCAAAACCTAGAAAGCTGATTCGCACGCTGCGCGTGCGAATCAGCTTTTTAGGTTTTTTGCTGCTATTTTTGGGCTTTGTTTGACAGGCTGTCTTTTGACTACTACAGCTAAGGCAGTCATTATATGTGCAGACTAAAAATTCAACTCGACATTGCGGCTAAACCGCGTGGGGCATTAGTTATGACTTTGCCCTTATTTTTGTGAATATTTGCCTTTACCCTAATTACTAAGTAGGCAAGCATAATTAAACCCAAAGCCCAAAAAGCTGTAGCGCACGCGCAGCGTGCGCTACAGCTTTTTGGGCTTTAAGGTTTCTTTTGCCTAGTTACTTAGTAGGCGGTGCTTTGCGTCACTCATCCTTTCCACTTTTTTCTATAACCAATGTTTGAAGTTGCCTCCATAATTTTGCATTTATCGACTCCTTCCTATGTGGAAACTCAGGTAGTTTTACCTCTTCGCATTGCCCATGAAGTCAAGACATCGGGGCAAATAGGTGGAACAATTCATATTGAACCAAACGATCGTCCTGTGGCAGGCAAAAAGACGCGCATTTGGGTAGCCCTGACTAAACGAGGGGGAGAAATTATTCCCTATGACAAATGTAATTGCATAATGGAAGTGCGATCGCTAACCAATCGTAATATTCAATTTCAACTCCTAAATTCTTTCTCAATCATCGAAAAACTTCTAAGTTTGCCTAGTAAAGAAGTAATTTTTCCAGAAGTAGGGAGGTATGAATTAAAATTAGTAGGCTCAGCTAAGCATGGAGAGGATTTTCCTCCCTTTGAACTGACCTTTACGACCAATGTTGGTAGATGATGTTAGATTTATTGTTAGTTGCAGCTTTGGGATTTGTGGGAAGTTTCGGTCATTGTGTGGGGATGTGTGGTCCTTTGACCGTTGCTTTCGCGCTCTCAAAAAAAGATAACAGTTCGCCTAAGTCTCTACAGGATTGGCAACAGCATTTATATTTTCATCTTCTACTAAATGTTGGCAGGATCTTGAGCTATGCGATCGCAGGGGCGGCGATTGGAGCAATTGGTTCGGTTTTAGTCGCAGGAGGTCAGTTTGCTGGACTAGAGAGCGATTTACGCCGTTGGTTAGCTATATTTACAGGTATTTTGCTAGTTTGGATGGGGCTTGTTCAGATTATGCCTTCAGGCTTACCGAATGTTCCATTCTTAAATCCGATCGCTCAGTTAGGACTACATCAACGCTTAAGTAATGCCATGATGCGTCTATCGCTGCATTCTCATCCTCTGACACCCGCACTTTTAGGAATGACATGGGGCTTAATTCCCTGTGGCTTTCTCTACACGGCTCAACTTAAAGCCGCCGAAACTAGTAATATGGTGCAGGGTGCGCTGACGATGCTCGCCTTTGGACTTGGTACTTTGCCGTCAATGCTTGGTATCGGTATATTTGCGGGAATGCTCAGTCGCGATCGCCGCAGTCAGTTATTTCGACTAGGCGGTTGGATCACTTTGACTATCGGTGTACTAACACTTTTACGCACCAGTGACATGGTGGACTATACAGGACATGGCGGCTTGATTTTGCTGACTCTCGCCCTTGCTGCACGTCCCCTTAGTCAGATTTTCAAGTTCTGTGCAAGTCTGATGCTCTATCGCCGTGCGATCGGAGTTGGTGCATTCGTTCTATCCCTAGCCCATACTTTTCATAAAATTGAACATACTTTTCAATGGAATTTTGATTCGCTGTCATTCATGATTCCTCAGCATCAAATTTCAATTTGGATTGGCGCGATCGCGATCGTCTTGATGCTACCTGCGGCACTCACCAGTACAGATTGGATGATGTCAAAACTCGGCAAAGCTTGGCGATATTTGCATTTGCTATCGGTTCCCGCCCTAGTTCTTGCCTCTGTGCATACGATCGCGATCGGTTCCAGTTATCTCGGCGCTATGGAATGGAATCTAAAAAGTTGGATCTTGACGATTTTATGTGGACTGTTTACCTCGACAGCGTTAGCTTTGCGGCTATGGCTTCGAGCCAAAGAGAATCCTTAAAACCCAAAGAGATGTGGTGCACGCGCAGCGTGCGCCACATCTCTTTGGGTTTTAAGGCTTTGCTACTTACCCGTATTATGGGTGTAAAAATAATTTTAAATTTATGAACTCTAATTACAAAGCATTCTGGTTAAAAGATGGCGATCTTGTGGTGATTGACCAGACACAGCTACCTTTCCAGATAGCTAATAAAGTATTAAAAACCAGCGCCGACGCAACATTAGCGATTCAGGACATGACTGTGCGTGGTGCAGGCTTGATCGGCAATGTGGCAGCTTTTGGCGTATACCTAGCCGCTAGAGAAACGGGAGGCGACCTCGTAAAAATTAAGCCCCTTGCGGCCAAAATTCGTGGCGCTCGTCCCACCGCTGTAAACCTAATGTGGGCAGTTGATCGCATGATCGGTGTTCTCGAAAAAGCCAATGCTAAGCAACAGAATTTAGAAGAAGCTGCTCTCCAAGCAGCGATCGCCATTGCCGATGAAGATGTGATTGGCAGTCGTAACATAGGCAAATTTGGCTGTGAATTGATCGAGGCGATCGCCAAAACTAAGCCCAAGTGTGAACCTGTCAATATCTTGACCCACTGCAATGCGGGGTGGTTAGCAATTGTTGATCGCGGTAGCGCCCTAGCTCCTATCTATGAAGCAAGCGATCGCGGGATCAATGTCCATGTGTGGGTTGATGAAACTCGTCCTCGCAATCAAGGCGCAAATTTAACGGCATGGGAACTAGGACAATCTCAAATTCCCCATACTTTGATTGCCGACAATACGGGCGGTCTATTAATGCAGTATGGCAAGGTTGATCTCTGTGTTGTGGGGACAGATCGGGTAACTCGATGTGGCGATGTAGCGAATAAAATCGGTACATATCTCAAAGCTCTAGCCGCCTTTGACAATGATGTTCCCTTTTATGTGGCGCTGCCAAGTTCTACCTTTGATATGCAGATAGCCGATGGGATAAAAGAGATCGCGATCGAGACTCGTAGCGCCGATGAGGTTTTGTATATGCAGGGTTTACAAGATAACGGACAGATCGGCAAAGTCCGAGTCGCACCTTTAGAAACAACGGTGTTAAATTATGGATTTGATATAACTCCCGCCAAGTTAGTCACAGGTTTGATTACCGAGCGCGGTATTTGTGATGCTGCCGAAACCGCGATCGCTGCCATGTTCCTCGACCTGCTCCCTTAACCAAGTTTTGCGAGTAGCTCGCTACGAAAAAGATATTTGTAGCACTCGTGGCGCTGTATTTAATCCCAAATAGGTTGAGGCGGCGCTACGCGCCGCCTCAACCTATTTGGGTTTTTTAACAAATTTATTTCTTTAGAGAGACGATTATTGCTAGACTAGGCAAAGTGTTTGAAGGCAATTGACAAAAAATCTTCCAAACTACACTTTACAAAAAACTATTCACCCTATCTTTTGTCTCGGAGATAACCACACTATGGCTCGGATGTACTACGACACGGACGCAAATCTTGAATTTTTAGCTGGTAAGACAGTCGCAATTATCGGCTACGGTTCTCAGGGTCACGCCCATGCCCTTAACCTCAAAGAAAGCGGCGTGGATGTCATCGTGGGGTTATATCAAGGCAGTCCCTCATGGGAAAAAGCCGAATCTGAAGGGCTTACTGTGAAAACGGTTGCCGATGCCTCATCTGCGGCAGACCTAGTCATGATTTTATTGCCTGACGAAACTCAAAAAGCAATTTATATCACCGAAATTGCCCCAAACCTGAAAGCAGGAGACACTTTAGCCTTTGCTCACGGTTTTAATATCCATTTTGGGCAAGTTGTCCCCCCTGCCGATGTTGATGTGATCATGGTCGCTCCTAAAGGGCCTGGTCACTTGGTACGTCGCACCTATACTCAAGGTCAAGGCGTTCCTGCCTTGTTTGCAGTTTATCAAGATGCCACTGGTCAAGCACGCGATCGCGCCATGTCATACGCTAAGGGCATTGGTGGCACACGCGGCGGCATTTTAGAAACCACTTTCCGTGAAGAAACCGAAACCGATCTATTTGGCGAACAAGCTGTACTTTGCGGCGGTTTGTGTGCGTTGGTTAAGGCAGGCTTTGAAACCCTTGTTGAAGCTGGCTACCAACCTGAACTTGCCTACTTTGAATGTATGCACGAAGTTAAGCTGATCGTAGACTTGATGGTTGAGGGTGGCATGGCAAATATGCGCTACAGCATCTCCAACACTGCCGAGTACGGTGACTACACTCGTGGCCCTCGCATCGTCAATGCTGACACCAAAGCCGAAATGAAGAAAATTCTTTCCGAAATTCAGTCTGGTCAGTTTGCCCGTGAATTTGTCCTCGAAAATCTATCTGGCAAAGCTGGCTTCACCGCTATGCGTCGTCAAGAAGCAGAACACCAAATCGAGTCTGTTGGTAAAGAGCTTCGCTCCATGTTTAGCTGGTTGAAGAAGATCTAACCTTATCTAAAGCAATAAAAAAAGCGGCACAATGTGCCGCTTTTTTTATTGCTTTAGTAGCTAATCCGCGATCGCCTACTGTGTTATCAAAACTATGTGACAATCTAGTAGAAACGGAGATTATAGAGTGATTTTTTGACTGTCCTCCAACGGCGATGAAGGCATGGGTGCTGAGATTTGTTTTGATGCTTATTTGAGTTCGGTGGTCAAGGCTTACCAGAAATGGGAAAAGCAATATACGCTCACGGATGTGACGGGGCGATCGCAAC
>JBBQRB010000148.1:0-8348 GCA_038215315.1 Pseudanabaenales cyanobacterium | reverse complement strand
AAAAATTCTTTTTTTTTTTTCTATTTTTTAAACAAATTATAAATAAAATAAAAAAAACAAACAAAAACACCCTAACATTATAATAAAAAAATTTAAAAACATATTTTTTTGGGGGGCGGCGCTTCGCCCCCCACCACTAATTCTTGGGTTTGAATATTTATTCTTATACTGGGAAGGGAGTATGTCTGGATTTTATATTGTGATTAAATCTGGTGATAAGCGCTTGAAAGCAAGACGTTCATTTTCGATATCCACAAAAATGGTGTCGCCATCGGCAAAATCGCCACGGAGAATGCTCTTGGCAATCTGCGTTTCCAATTGACGCTGAATGATTCGCTTTAGAGGTCTTGCCCCATAAACAGGGTCGTAGCCAACTTCGGCAATGAAATCGAGAGCTGCATCGGCAATCTTTAGAGTCATCCGTCTCTCGACGAGGCGCTTTTCGAGGCGCTGCACTTGCAGCTTGACGATGCGGCGCAATTCCTCACGACGCAGAGCATGGAAGATCACAATTTCATCAATACGGTTGAGAAATTCGGGACGGAAGCTAGAGCGCATCGATTCCATCACCCGATCGCGCATTTCTTCATACTTAGAATCATCGCCAACAATATCGAGAATATATTGTGAACCGACATTACTGGTCATAATGATAATCGAGTTCTTAAAATCGACAGTGCGACCTTGAGAATCGGTCACACGTCCATCATCAAGGATTTGCAGCATGATGTTAAAGACATCGGGGTGTGCTTTCTCGATTTCATCAAAGAGAATCACAGCATAGGGACGGCGACGCACCGCTTCGGTAAGTTGTCCGCCTTCCTCATAGCCAACATAGCCAGGGGGCGCACCGACTAAGCGCGAGACGCTGTGCTTTTCCATATATTCAGACATATCGATTCGCACCATCGACTCCTCTGTATCAAACAGGTAGGCGGCAAGGGCTTTAGCTAGTTCTGTTTTGCCAACGCCCGTGGGCCCTAGGAAAATAAAACTAGCGATCGGGCGATTGGGATCGGCAAGTCCTGCACGAGATCTTTGGATAGCATCGGCGATCGCGGTGACTGCTTCTTCTTGACCAACCACGCGATCATGTAACACATCTTCGAGTTGTAAGAGTTTCTCTTTTTCCGATTCCACCAGCTTGCTAACAGGAATGCCCGACCATTTAGAAATGATTTCGGCAATATCCTCTTCGGTGACTTCTTGACGCAGCAGCGATCGCCCAGAGGTTTTCGCCTCTTCGAGATTTACTTCTGCAATTTCCAATTGACGCTGTAAATCGGTAAGCTTGCCATATTTTAATTCCGCCGCCTTACTCAAATCATAATCTCGTTCCGCCTGCTGAATTTCTACATTCACATGGGCGATATCGTCTTTGATTTTGCCAAGGTTGTCGATTAGTTGTTTCTCTGCTTCCCAACGCGCTTTGAGGGTGGTCTGATCCTCCTTCAAGTCGCCCAATTCCTTGTGCAACTTCTCAAGACGCTCAATTGATTCGCGATCATTTTCTTTCTTCAATGACAAACATTCCATTTCCATTTGGATGATCTTGCGGTTAATTTCATCGAGTTCTTCAGGTTGGGAAGTGATTTCCATCTTCAATTTTGCCGCCGCCTCATCCACTAGATCGATCGCCTTGTCAGGTAAAAAGCGATCGCTGATATAGCGATTGGAGAGAGTTGCTGCTGCCACTAGCGCCGTATCGGAGATAGTGACATTGTGGTGGGATTCGTAGCGATCGCGTAAACCTCTGAGAATGGAAATCGTATCCTCCACATTGGGCTGATCGATGTAAACCTGTTGAAAGCGACGCTCTAGAGCAGCATCTTTCTCAATGTATTTGCGGTATTCATCCAATGTCGTCGCCCCGATACAGCGCAGTTCACCCCGTGCTAGCATTGGCTTCAGCAAGTTGCTGGCATCCATTGAGCCTTGTGTTGCACCCGCGCCAACTACAGTATGAATCTCATCGATAAAGAGAATGAAATGACCATTGGATTCTGTAACTTCCTTAAGAACTGCTTTTAGTCGCTCTTCAAATTCACCACGATACTTAGCGCCTGCAATCAAAGCGCCCATATCGATCGCAATCAACTTACGATCTTTAAGAGATTCAGGCACATCGCCGCTAATAATTCTTTGGGCTAACCCTTCCGCGATCGCAGTTTTACCTACCCCTGGTTCACCGATGAGAACAGGATTATTTTTAGTACGGCGTGAGAGAATCTGGATCGTGCGGCGAATCTCGTCATCGCGTCCGATTACGGGGTCAAGTTTGCCTTGATGGGCGAGTTCGGTAAGATCACGACCATATTTAGTTAGGGCTTCGTATTTGTTCTCAGGATTTTGGTCGGTCACTTTTTGATTGCCTCTCACTTGTTGAATAATATTACGCAGTTTCGCTTCATCGAGTCCCACTTCTTGATAGAGCGGCTTGCCAAAGCGATCATCCTTGCAGTAAGGCAGCAAAATATGCTCAATGGAAATATACTCATCGCCGAAATTTTTCTTTTCCTTTTCAGCTCGATCAAATAGTACATCTAAATTTTTGCCCAAATATACTGAGGTATTGGAGCTAGAAACCTTGGGCTGACGGTTGATAAATTCATCAATGCGATCGCGCAATTTCTGGATATTAATCCCCGCTTTGCTAAAAATGCTACTAGCAAGTCCTTCTTCTTCGAGCAGTGCCTTGAGTAAATGCTCTGGCTCGATCTGTTGCTGCTCAGATGCTTTGACCACATCGGGAGTTTTGGCGATCGCTGCCCATGCTTTTTCGGTAAATTGATTTGGGTTAGTTGGTTGCATCGCTGTGTGCCTCCTGTGGTCTAAAGTATCTTTGAATATCTTAGAACGTCTGGATATTAAAGGGGATCGATTCTACATGACCAAATAGTGCGTGTTTCCGTACAAGTTAGTATAAGCAAAGCTAAAATTCGTAACCTTCGGTAAAAATCCATCCATCGTCTCTGCATGAATGTACTCAGGAAAATGTCAGCAAAAGAAAACTTAAAAACCTAAAAAGCTGTGGCGCACTCCGCGCGTGCGCCACAGCTTTTTAGGTTTTGTTTTTTATTATGCCCATCTACTTACAATTTTGACGCTACCAAATAATGTATGGTTGAATAGCAAGAATCAGCTACAAGTAGCTAAGTAGGCAGGCATAATTAAACCCAAAACCTAAAGAGCTGTAGCGCACGCGCAGCGTGCGCTACAGCTCTTTGGATTTTAAGATTTCTTTTGCCTAACTGCTCATACAAGATTAAAATATAATCACTGGAGTTCGAGACATCTGTGTTAGAGGTTCGCAAAATCTGTAAATCTTATGGGAAGAAGCAAGTTTTGCAGGACTTGAGCTTCTCAATTCAGGCAGGTGAAGTCTATGGCTTGTTGGGACCAAACGGAGCAGGTAAGACTACTACGATCAGTATTTTGTGCGGATTAATTCAAGCTGATCGCGGTGATGTATTAATGAATGGTCAAAATTCTCGAAGCAATTCATCTTCTATGCGATCGCTGATTGGGGTTGCCCCACAGGAAAATATTTTTTATAAGAGTCTAACCTGTGAAGAGAATTTGCGATTTTTTGGACAACTCTATGGGTTAAATAGAACAACTTGCCAAAAGCAAGCTAGACATTGTTTGGAGTTAGTCGGTCTAGGCGATCGCGCTCAAACTATTGCTGAAAAACTCAGTGGTGGGATGCAACGCCGTTTGAGTATGGCGATCGCTTTAGTCCATCAACCGCAGCTTGTGGTATTGGATGAGCCAACTACAGGTCTCGATATTGAAGCTCGCTATGAAATCTGGGAAGTAATTCGTAATCTGTGTCGTCAAGATACGGCAATCTTGCTAACAACCCATCTACTAGATGAAGCGGAACGTCTCTCTCAACGCATTGGCATTATTAAGCAAGGTACTTTGTTAGCTGAGGGTAGTCTTGAAGAGTTGAAGCATTATGTCCCTGCTAAAGAGATTGCGATTGTCTCTACTCCAACTGAGGATCTAGCGATCGCTAGGGCAGCTGAACTAGGCTTTGCCCATCGTCACTATGGACGGGAACTTGCCTTTTGGTTGCCGCAAGTAATGGAATTAAAAGAGATATTAGAACATTTTGATGGAATCAAGATTGATTCCATCACTCGTCAGCCTGTCCGCTTAGAAAACATCTATGTTGAAGTAACTCAAGGGCTAAGAACTCTATAGAGTCTGAAGAAGTAAACCTTAAAGCCCAAGAAGCTGTGACGCACGATGCGCGTGCGCTATAGCTTCTTGGGCTTTGCGTAAGCTATCTCTTTGTTAATTGCGAATTGCTTCAAACAATCGCGAGAAATAGAAGGAAGTTGCTGTGAACTCTTTCCGCTTGATTGTAAAGCCTAACTCCTTGAGAGTGCGGCGTACATCAGACTCCTTGTGCAGATAGGCGCGAGTCGCTTTGCTAGGACCTGGAACCATATCGCCGACCTTCTTCATCATTACATAGTAAGGATTTTTGGGAGCAAAGCTCAGGATGAGTCGAGACTTAGTAAGCGACGCTAAGTGAGCAATCATTTCCTCAGATTCGCGATCAGGATAATGAATTAATACATCCAGACAGATTACGGTGTCATAATTTCCTGAAAGCTTAGCTAAATCTTGAACCTCAAAGACAGGATTTTCAGGATTAGATGCACGCTCTTTTCCTTCCCCAACCATCTTTTCAGAAATATCACTAGCATAAACTTCTGCTCCCATTGCGGCGAGGGGAATGCTCAAGCAACCAGTCCCACAGCCTGCATCACAAACAATATGTCCAGATGCATTCTTATCATTCTTAAACCAAGATAAAACATAGTCTACAGTCTGTTGATGTCCAGTGCGAATATCTCGCTGAACTCGGTTGACATCACCTTCACCATAGATGCGCCGCCAGCGATCAAAGCCAGTGGAATTAAAATAATCACGAACTATTTCTTTATCTTTGGGGATTTCTTTAGTAGATGTATTGGAGATAGTTTTGTTAGTCATTACCATACAGAAAGTTTACAGACAAATAATCTTACCCCAAAAATTAGGAGCCTCGCTAGGTGGTGACTCTAATTGCGGCAATTCTCGATCAAACCAAAGACATTTTTGAAAGCGTTGCTTTACAACGCTTTCAAAAATGTCTTTGGTTTAGGTTTGAGTGCACGGCACTTCCTCAAAACTAACCTGAGTTTTATATTAAACTAAGGCAACCGCCACAAATTATGCCATGCAAATTAACCGCATCATTGCCCTTACCTTAGTTGTTGTTTGTTTTGTTTCAGCCACCTTTGGCATCCAACGCCGCCAAACAGAAGAAGCTTTAGATTTTCAAAAAGCGCTCAATCGCGATCGCCTTGAGCTAGTCTCTTTAGATGGCGCGATCTCAGGTGCGAGAAGCTCAGCCGCAGGGGCGATGGCAATACGCGATCGCCTCCGCGAACTAATCGAAGATGAGTCAGTAAAGGGCGTGTTGCTATCGGTTAATAGCCCTGGGGGGACTGTCGGGGCAAGCAAAGAGCTATACCAAGCTGTCAAAGATCTTAGCGAGAAAAAGCCTGTTGTTGTCAGCATGCTCGATCAAGCTACTAGCGGTGGCTACTACGCCGCCAGCCCAGCGACAAAAATCTATGCCAATGCTGGCTCAATAACTGGCAGCATCGGGGTAATTTTGAATGGATTTAGTGCTAAAGAATTACTAGATCGTGTGGGAATTAAGTCTCAAACAATTAAAACTGGCCCCTATAAAGATGTATTTTCACCATTTCGAGAGTTAGCAGAGCCAGAGCGCCAACTGCTGCAAGATCTATTGCAAAGCACTTATCAGGAGTTTATCGGGGATGTCTCTAAGGGCAGAAAAATGGATCTAGAGGTTGTTCGCAATTTGGCTGATGGACGAATCTATACAGGCAGACAGGCTAAGGAAAATAAGTTGGTTGATGAATTAGGCACTCTCGATCAAGCGATCGCTGATTTGCGTGGCTTAGCCAGAAAAAAGTTCGAGTTACCTGAAACTAGTGAGCTACCAATTCGCAAATCTCCAGCTTCGTTTGAGAGATTGTTGGATCAATTACTCAGCCAAGTCAATTTCAGCGTTGCCTTACCATTTTTTAATATTGCTAGCTCTGGTGACGTTTATGATTCTCTTTCTGGGGCGATCGCCAATCAATTTACGTCTAAACTCACAACACAAAACCCCAAAGCTAGCAATTACGATCCCCCAATCTTACTAATGCCTAGCTGGTACTAAATTTATACCAGAGAGATTCATAAAAGAGCGGCTTTGCCGCTCTTTTATGAATCTCTCTGGACTACTCAAAGCAATAATGGGCTATAGCTTTCATATCAAAACTTTAAACCTATGCAAGTTCAGAACTTGACATCTCAAATACCTACCGAAAATAATAACCCGATTGAGACCTTGATTAAACAGCACTAGAGTATCCATTGACGATTGGAGTGCCGCAAACATCACAAGAACTCCCCTCAAAGTCTCTAAATATTGCTTTAAACCCAGAGGTTATGCTCTCTCCCTATGCCCTAATTGAGAACTTCCTACCAGAACATCAACTAGAAGAGCTATTGCGATACAGCATCTACAAACAGCCTGAATTTGTACCTACCACTAATTCTGCTAACGATCCTAATTATCGACGCTCTTTCTATCTCACTCAGTTTCCAGAGTTTTCAGAGTTAATGATCAATTTAGTTCGCAAAATCACACCAAAGATAATTACTCATCTAAACACTAAGAATTTTGCGATCGGGCAGATAGAGTCACAAATGACCGCCCACAATCACGGTAATTATTACAAGATTCACAATGATAATGGCAGTCCAGACAGTAGTAACAGAGTTTTAAGCTATGTTTATTACTACTATAAAGAACCCAAAGCTTTTACGGGAGGGGAGCTAATAATTTACGATAGCAAAATTGAAAATGGATTTTCTGTCGCGGCAGAATCTCATAAGATTATTCAGCCAACTAACAACACCATTGTTTTTTTTCCTAGTCATTGTATGCACGAAGTCTTACCTGTGAGCTGTCCATCGGAGTATTTTGCAGATAGCCGATTTACGATCAATGGTTGGGTAAGACATAAGTAACTAGGCAAAAGAAACCTTAAAACCCAAAAAGCTGTAGCGCACGCTGCGCGTGCGCTACAGCCATACATTAGTTGCCATAGTTACGACGCAAAATGCTGCAAATCAAGAAACAGATAAGTTTTGTTCGATAGTCCATCAACTCATGCATTATCTAAATTATGCCTCTGCAATGCTAGAGAAGTAAAAACTAAATTGAACTTAATTACCTCTCAGAGAGATTTACAGCTATGCAAAAACTTATTCTCGGTTGCCTTGTCTCTATAGTTGCGATCGCAGTTCCCACAGCAGCGACCAACGCTCAAAGCATGGGTGAATACCTAGACAGCCGCACTCCACAGGTAATTGAAAAAATTTCTGGGAATACTGTCACTTTCAAAAATGCAACAGGTGAATCAAACAATTACTACGTTCCCAATTGGATGTTTGACAAATACGCCCTCAAAATTGGGACTTCAGCCAATCTCTACAATCGCAACATCACTCAGGGTGTCTATCTTGACCAATCTAGAGATGCAGGAAGCCAAAGTGTAATGAGAAACAGATATTCCTTTGCACTTTATAATACACAAAGTAGTTGCGCGACTTCTGAAAGCCCTGCAAATGCTGGTTTAGTTTCAGGTCAGCGGGTTTGGTTCAAGACTGAAGGCTGCCCTTCAGCTATTCCTATCGTCGGGGCGATGTCATTTTACGAGGATACACCTATTGCCTCTACGGAGCGTGGCGATCGCAATTCACTTTTACCCTCTGAGACTCCAAAAACTGTCAATCCAGAAACTGTCAATGATCAGTCCTCTGAGCCAAGTTTCAGAAGAAGACGTTTGACTCCTCAATTCTAGAGGCTGGATATCCTCCAAACTGTTGTGCCGTCCGCTAAGCGGGCGGCGCAACAGTTTATAAATCTCATCAGTCTTGTTACCCCAAAGAGGGAGGCGGCGCTACGCGCCACCACCCTCTTTGGGGTTTTTGATTTGTTCTGATATAAGTGGCGACAGCTATGCTAAAAAAATCAGGTTATTTGAGCTATGATTTTGAGATATTGCAGCCCATATTTGAGGTTTTATGCCCGTAATTACGATTCATGAAGGTCAGAAAACTGAGACGGGTTCTAAGTCTAGTTTTACAGCGACTTTGAGTTTTGATAGACAGGTGAATTTTCAGGTTGAGGTGCAGAGTCCCTTTGGGCTTGCGGAAGAGGCGAGTTTGGAGTGGTATTTTGAGGATTGGTTGCGGTTTCC
>JBBQRB010000147.1:0-8426 GCA_038215315.1 Pseudanabaenales cyanobacterium | reverse complement strand
AAGTCAATACCATCCATGATTTTTTTAAATTTTTGCGTTGGCTTAGAATTTAACCAGCACTTCTCATTAGCTACTGCCCCATAAAACCAACCGAGAGATGCGGCGCTCCGCGCCGCATCTCTCTTTTGGTTTTAAGGGTTCTAACAAAACTGGCGATAGCTATATTTTCAATTTCCACAGATCTGCAACACTACGAAATTTAGGCGACGACAGCTATAAGCTAGTAAAGTGCGGTATTGTTTGAAATGAATGAAGCAATTAGAATTCCTAAGTAGCTTGGCGAAATAAAACCTTAGAACCTAAAAAGCTATAGCGCACGCTGCGCGCGCGCTGTAGCTTTTTGGGTTCTAAGGTTTCTTTTACCTAGCTACTTAATCACAAGTCATCAATGCTAGAAAACAATATATAGCCAATTATGGAAAAGCAACTCAAAGTCCAGCAGCTAGTTGATAATTTGTCCAAGGCAATTGTGGGTAAGGATGAAGCCATTCAATTAGTTTTAGTGGCGCTTTTTTCGGGGGGACACGCCTTACTAGAAGACGTGCCAGGAGTAGGGAAGACATTACTTGCTAAATCTCTAGCTGCTTCTACTTCTGGAAAATTTC
This sequence comes from Pseudanabaenales cyanobacterium, assembly GCA_038215315.1. Lineage (GTDB taxonomy): Bacteria > Cyanobacteriota > Cyanobacteriia > Pseudanabaenales > Pseudanabaenaceae > Pseudanabaena. Next base: position 7,821 of record JBBQRB010000147.1, on the reverse strand, counting down.
AAAGGGTACAATGTACGCCCGACCTCTTGCCGACTGATATTACAGGTACTAATATTTGGAATCCACAGAAGGGAGAGTTTCAGTTTTTAGCAGGACCAGTATTTGCCAATGTTTTGCTCGCCGATGAAATTAACCGCGCCACGCCGCGCACTCAGTCCGCGCTTTTAGAAGTGATGGAAGAAGGTCAAGTTACCGTTGATGGGATCTCTCGGAAGGTTCCCTCGCCATTTTTTGCGATCGCCACTCAAAATCCGATTGAGTACCAAGGGACTTTTCCATTACCAGAGGCTCAACTCGATCGCTTTGCCCTATCCTTTAGCATTGGCTATCCAAATGAAGCTGAAGAGTTGGAGATGCTGAGACGAATGCAGTCTGGCAAAATTGGCTCTGACCAATTAGAACCATGCATTACCCCAGAGGAAGTCATCGAGATTCGGCAGATCTGTTCCCGCATTCCTGTGAGTGATGCGACTAGCGAATATATTGTCAGCGTAGTCCGCGCTACCCGTGATGATGAAGAGATTACCCTTGGAGTTAGTCCCAGAGGGACTACAGCATTATTGCGCTCAGTTCAGAGCTACGCCTTTATACAGCGAGTTCTCAATCCCGATCGCCAATCTGAGTATGTTTTACCCGACGATGTTAAGTTTATGGCTCCCTTTGTATTGGGGCATCGGATCATGGTGACAGGTCGGCGATCGCCCAAAAAGATCATTCAGCGCTTACTCGAAACAGTGAAAGTTCCATAACCTTGATAACGCGGCACAGCCGCGCTAAGTAGATAGAAAGCTCAAAAAGCTATAGCGCACGCGCAGCGTGCGCTATAGCTTTTTGGGTTTTGGGTTTAATTATGCTTGCCTACTTAGCTCGGAGATTTTAAGGATGAGCGATGAAAGATTTGATTAAACTTCTCCTTTCATGACCATCTCGCCAGTGGGTTCAGGCATATCTTTGTTGGGTTCAATGGTAATGACTACAGTGGTAGACTGCATCAAAGCTTGGGTAAGGGGAACTTTTATAAAAACATTGCCCTGCGCGTCGGGACGAAACTGAGCGCTGTCGATTTTTTTGCCATCGACGATCGCCCATAGACGATAGCTATCATTTTGCGAGATCGGCATCAGGTTTTGAATCGTAATCATTGCAGTTCGCTCGTTCGGCGCGATCATCACGCTGCCCGAAGCGGCAGGAATTGCTCCCATCCCTTTCAGCGAAATCATGCGATTATCTACAGCTTGTAACATGGCGATGGTTTGACGATGCTTTTCCAGTTCAACGGCTTCACTGGCAATCTGTTGACGCATCTGATAATTGTCGAAGCCAAGGGCGATCAATGCGATCGCACCCAGTCCACCTAAACCAACCTTGGCGACTTTCCAAAATTTTTTAGGTTGAAATGGCGATCGCTTTGTTGCTGGCATCGGTAAATCTCTAGCAGGATCGAGCGGATCAGCTAATAGCTGGGCATCGGCAAAGGGTATTGCCACCGCCGCAATGCGATCGCGCAGATCCGCCGCAGGTAGAGATTCACTCAAACTGAGGGGGAGCATGGCTAAGGTTTCTTGCAAGTGATCAATTTCCACAATAATTTCAGGATGATCGGCAATAAGCTGATGCATCTTTGTCACTTCGTCAGTGCTGAGATCCCCTAAAACATAGCCAGCTAATATCTCTACCCATTCTTCGGGATACTTTTCATAAGACTTTTTCATAGTTACTCCAGCGTATCTTGCAAACTTTCTCTCAAGCGAATTAGCCCATTACGCGCCCAAGACTTGACAGTTCCTAGAGGTGCGTCCAATGCTCTGGCGATTTCGGTTTGACTAAGCCCGTCAAAATAAGCCATTTCTAAAACCTGACGATGCTTTTCGGGGAGCTTGGCTAAAGCTAATTTTACTTTTTCTGAGCGTTCCGCCAGTGACGCATTTTCCATGAGTGATAAATTTTTAATATCATGTTCTGAATATATGCTCTGTTCCCATTTCTGGAGGTGTTGTTGCTGCGATCGCGTCTTGCGAATGCGATCAATAGCTCGCGATCGGGTCATCACCGACAAAAAAGTAGCAACCGTACCGCGTTTGATGTCATAAGTACTATTTCGACTCAAGGAGATAAAAATCTCTTGGGTTAAGTCTTCCGCTTCTTGAGTATTACCTAAAATCCTCAGGGCAAGACGGTAAACTAACTCTCCATAGCGGTCATAAAAAGTGCCAAAAGCTTGCCTGCTTCCCGCTCGCCATGCTTGCAGTATTTCTACATCAGTTTGCTCGGAAAGTTTCATAGGGAAATTTAATAAGCATCGCTTTAAATTATGTACGAGTTGTCAGCCAGAATAGATGATAGCAAATTAGAAAATCCCTAGTGGGTCTATTCTTTCACTGGGGACAAATCAAACTCAAACCGAGCTAAGTCAATACGGAGAAATTTTTGAAAGTGCCGCTTCGCGGCACTTTCAAAAATTTCTCTGGGTTTTACAAAAGCGCAAAGCGCTGTATTTCATAAAGTGAATTAACCAAAATGGGCAAAATCAATCAGGAAATTAATTACAAATGGCAATTCTGGATAGATCGCGGTGGCACATTTACTGATATTGTCGCGCAGAGATCCGATGGTGAAATAGTCGTCCATAAGTTGCTCTCAGAAAACCCAACTCGCTATACTGACGCACCGATTCAAGGCATTCGCGACATTTTAGGTATCTCTCAATCTGAGGCGATTCCCACCGAGCAGATTATCGCCATCAAAATGGGAACTACAGTTGCCACGAATGCACTGCTGGAAAGAAAAGGCGATCGCACAGTTTTACTGATCACCAAAGGATTTGGCGACGCTCTGCGGATTGGTTATCAGCATCGTCCTAACATTTTTGCACGTCATATTGTTTTGCCAGAAATGCTCTACGAACAAGTGATTGAAGTTGAGGAGCGCTATAGCGCTCACGGCGAAGTTCTCATTCCTTTAAATAAGAATCAAGTTTTACCAGAATTACAAAAAGCTTACGAATCGGGAATTAGAGCCTGCGCGATTGCCCTAATGCATAGCTACCGATATCCAGACCATGAACAGCGACTATCTGAACTTGCCCATCAGCTCGGCTTTACACAGGTTTCCGTATCCCATGAAGTTAGTTCACTGATTAAATTTATCAGTCGCGCCGATACAACTGTTGTGGATGCTTATTTGTCGCCGATTTTGAGGCGCTATGTTGATCGCCTTACTTCAGAACTTATTCCCCCCTCTGCATCAGGGCTGCAATCTCATCTTGAGACAAAGCTAATGTTTATGCAATCCAATGGTGGACTGACGGAGGCGCAATTTTTTCAGGGCAAAAATAGTATTCTCTCGGGTCCCGCAGGGGGGATTGTGGGAGCAGTTCAGACTTGCTTAAAGGCAGGATTTGAGAAAATTATTAGCTTTGATATGGGCGGAACTTCGACGGATGTGGCGCATTATGCGGGAAGTTATGAGCGATCGCTTACGACTGAAGTGGCTGGAATTAGACTGAGTACGCCGATGATGTCGATCCATACAGTCGCGGCGGGAGGCGGCTCATTGCTAGCTTTTGACGGGGCGAGATATCGAGTGGGGCCAGAGTCCGCAGGTGCGTTCCCCGGTCCGGCCTGTTACCGCAACGGTGGCGCTCTGGCTGTGACTGATAGCAATGTGATGTTAGGGAAGTTGCAACCAGAATTTTTCCCTCATATTTTTGGACAAAATGGCGACCAGCCTCTAGATCGAGACATCGTTAACCAAAAGTTTAGGGAGTTAGCTAAGGAAATTAGTCAGGGCATAGGTCAGGAGACTTTGCCTGAAGCAGTGGCTCAAGGTTTTTTGGAAATCGCAGTCGAAAAGATGGCAATGGCGATTAAAAAAATATCGGTGCAACGCGGCTACGATGTTTCGGAATATGTGCTGTGTTGCTTTGGTGGTGCGGGTGGACAGCACGCCTGTGCGATCGCTGACTTGCTGGGAATGACTCAAGTTTTTATCCACGCCTATGCGGGTGTCCTCTCCGCCTATGGCATCGGACTAGCGGATATTCGCACCATTCGCGATCGCTCGATTGAGTCGGAACTAAATTTAGAATTATTTACAGAATTAGAACTTATTGCCAAGGAGTTAGGCGAGGAGGCAAGAAAAGAACTTTGGCATGATGATATTTCTAATGGTGATTTACACATAGAAATAAGTTTGCGGCTGCGCTATACAGGCACTGACTCATCGTTAACTGTGACTATTCAAGACTTTCACCAAGATACATTCAAAACCTTGAGAACTAGTTTTGATGCTTTGCACAAGGAACGATACGGTTTTATTTTTGCGAATAAATCGCTGATTGTGGAAGCGATCGCGGTAGAAACTATTGTTTCAAGGAAGCAGGAAGAAGTTAAACAGCAAAAAGTTTATTTGGGAACGGGGGAACCGATTAGCCACGTCCAGATGTATACACAGGGACAATGGCAGAATGTACCAGTGTATCGGCGTGAAGATTTGCAGGTGGGCGATCGCATTATGGGCGCAGCATTAATTATTGATGCGACAGGGACTAATGCGATCGAGCCAGATTGGGAAGCGGAGCTGACGAATGATGATTGTTTGATTTTGCGAAAGACCTTAAAAAATCAAGAACGCAAAGAGATTGAGTTAGGAACTATTAAAACTAACCAACCTGATCCGATCAAACTAGAAATTTTCAATAATCTTTTCCAGTCGGTTGCAGAACAGATGGGATTCACTTTACAAAATACTAGCGCCAGCGTAAATATTCGTGAGCGTTTAGATTTTTCTTGTGCAGTTTTTGACCAGCATGGTGAACTGATTGCCAATGCGCCGCATATCCCTGTGCATCTTGGCTCTATGGGCGAGAGTGTCAAGGCTCTAATCAATCGCGATCGCCAAATTCAGTTCCATTATGGAGATGTCTTTGCCACCAATAATCCCTATAACGGCGGTACGCATCTTCCCGATATTACCGTGATTACACCTGTATTTCTGGACTCGACCCAACCAGTTTTTTATGTCGCCTCACGCGGACATCATGCTGATATTGGTGGGCTTACTCCTGGATCGATGCCTTCTTATAGCACTAATATTAATCAAGAAGGAATTCTCTTTGATAATTTCCAGTTGATTGAGAAAGGCGAGTTCCAAGAATCAGCGATCGCAGATTTATTGGCAGCTAGCCCCTACCCTGCGCGTAACCCTTCTCAAAACATTGCTGATTTGCAAGCTCAGATCGCCGCTAATGCCTGTGGAGCTAGGGAACTTCAGCGTATGGTTGAGCATTATGGACTCTCGACAGTCCAATCCTATATGACCCATGTGCGAAATAATGCGGAACTAGCGATTCGTCAGGCGATCGCAAAGCTAGCGAAGATATGGAACCATGAAATAGAGCGAAAGTTTGTCTATGCGATCGATGGCGGTAGTCAGATTGCCGTGTCCGTCAGCCTAGATGCTCAAGAATGTACTGCCAAAATTGACTTTACGGGAACTTCCGCTCAACTTCCCAATAATTTTAACGCGCCCCTCGCCATCTGTAAAGCGGTAGTCTTATATGTATTTCGGACTCTTGTTGACGATGAGATTCCTCTCAATGCAGGCTGCCTCGTGCCACTAGAGATCATCGTTCCTGAAGGTTCGCTACTCAATCCTGCTTACCCTGCGGCAGTGGTGGCGGGCAATGTAGAAACCTCACAGGCGATCGCCAATGTTTTGTATGGCGCTCTGGGGATGCTGGCAGCCTCACAGGGGACGATGAACAACTTTACTTTTGGCAGCGATCGCTATCAGTACTATGAAACTATTTGCGGCGGTTCTGGTGCTGGTATTGAGTTTGACGGCACTACTTTTAGCGGTACGGACGCAGTGCAGACCCACATGACCAACTCACGTCTCACCGATCCCGAAATTCTAGAATGGCGCTTTCCTGTCCTTTTAGAACAATTTGCGGTCAGAAAAAATAGTGGCGGCAACGGCAAACAAAAGGGCGGTAATGGCGTGATTCGGCAGGTTAAATTTTTAGAGCCAATGACAGCGGCAATTTTATCGAGTAGTCGAGCGATCGCACCCTTTGGGCTAAATGGCGGTACATCTGCGGCAACTGGAGAGAACTATGTAATCAAAAACAACAGTGAAATTATCCATTTACCTAGTACAGCAACTGTACAAATGGAAGTTGGTGACACATTTGTGATCGCCACTCCAGGCGGCGGCGGCTATGGCTAGATCGCGATTTGCAGATACTCTATGTCCAATAGAGATAAGCAGCTAGGCTAAAGAAACCTTAAAACCTAAAAAGCTGTAGCGCACGCTGCGCGTGCGCTACAGCTTTTTAGGTTTTGGGTTTATTATGCCTGCCTACCTAATGAGTGGCGGCGCTTTGCGCCGCCACTCATTATCTCTATTGCAAGGTATGGATTTGCGATCGCGATATTCTATCGAGCCAAGGCGCGAGAAACTTCTGATTAGCCTGTTGCTCTTGAGGGTCGGTAGTTTCTAGAGCATAGGGCGCTAGCCCGCGTAACGTTGATGTAGTCACACAAAACATCGACTTCTGAAAGGACAAGCACACCTTCACTAATAAATCTTCTTCTCCCCTAGATGTTTGCAGATAGAAGTCTTGAAGATAATCAGGTAAAAAATGACGCATATCATGCATTAGTAATGTGGGAGGGATACCTGCACCGCCGATAGGCAGAGGATCTGCATACAAAATCCCATAGTCAAATTGAGAAATTTCTGTAGAAATTTGATGGGCTTGAGCATTATAGGAAACTGTGCCACGAAACGGAAAGGAACGGAAAAAGACCGCTTCCACATAAGGGATGGCTGTATCCATCAGGAAGCTTAAATTGGCTGAGTTAGGAACGATCTCGTAGTCCTGATTAGCGATCGCCACTTTATAGACGTAAGGCACAGCCGCCGATGCCACTAGACCATCTTGGACGTGCTTAACCACATCGGGAATGCTGTTAATTTCACCCCGATCATAGCGATCGCTAAGCTCCAAAAACATGGGTGACATAAATGACCAGAAATATCCCAGAGCGCTGTAGTAGGTCATCAAACGCACTTGTTCGAGTAAGAAGTCAGGAAATAGGCGGTTCATTAATGACAACAAAGGATTTCCCCTGACCCTAGCCGCGATCGCCACCTGAGCGCGTTGCTTAAATTCTTCTGTGTCAAGGTAAGCATCTAGTCCACCGCCACCATGCCAAAACATCGATCTCATGCAGTATTCAGCAAATTCATAATTTATGCGATCGTGCCATAGGTGTTTAGCAAGTTTGCTTAGGGAGAAATTGCTATTAAAAAATTTAAAAAATGGCAGAATTACTAAAAACTGATGTTTTGATATATAAGTAAGATTTGTATGGTATTCGCCTAAAATAACTCCATAGCTTTTGAGAATGCCGACTACCTCAATGAGGTTTTCCACGGAGTCTGGCAACAATGCACCGCCCTGCTCTAAACGCTTTTTGATTGCGTCCATATTCTGACTTTTAGATGAAGCGGTTACTTCAGTTGAAAACAAAGTACTCATAACTTAAAATTTATTATTTTTAAATATCGCAATCGTCAGTCTTCTTAGTGCATAAAACCCAAAAGAGGAAGGCGGCGCTCAGCGCCGCCTTCCTCTTTTGGGTTTTTATACAAGTAGCCACAGTTATTTATCCATCTTAGCAATCTATCGATTATCTTAAAAGATATATCCAAAAGCCAGAAGAGAGATGGGGGGCGAAGCGCCCCCAATATAAAAAAGGGTTTTTAAGGAAGCACCAAGGGAGTAAGAAAAAAAAAACAAAAAAAAAAATTGAG
>JBBQRB010000146.1:0-8503 GCA_038215315.1 Pseudanabaenales cyanobacterium | reverse complement strand
AAATAAGTCTATGAATTTTCTTGATAAGATGACTTACAAGCTTATTTATGTCAATTCATATGATTTTCATGTCAACTTAGCTGCGATTATGCGCTTTTGTAAAACCCAGAGCCCAAAAAGCTTTGGCGCACGCTGCGCGATCGCCAAAGCTTTTTGGGTTCTGGGTGATTTCTCGAAAAGAATATCCCCATGTAGCGCAAGCGTCTCGCTTGCATTGTGGTGACGCAGGCAGGATGTCCGCGCTACAGAATAGGTATTTTGTTTTCTGGAAACCGCCTTATGCCTGCTGAATATAGCTTTTAGTAATAAATTCTATAGATTATTTATATATGTAAGAACATAAAACCCAAAAAGTAGATGCAGCGCTTAGCGCCGCATCTACTTTTTGGGTTTTGGTTTGTCTTAATGCAAGTAGCGATAGCTACTCCCTTCCCAGTGAAAGATTAGACGTTGCGGCGCACCGCGCCGCAACGATAATTTCTTGGGTTTAATGTCTTGTCCTATGCTGGGAAGGGAGTATATAGATAATAAACAAACCTAATCGATTCTCTATCCTATAATTTGACTCTGTAATTTAATTCAAAAGAAAAAAGTCATGTTTTCCAACATATCTGAGCAACAAATACGAAAAATACGCTGGCTGTTAACCTGTGCTTGGTTACTGCTCATTGCTTCTCTTTTTTATGATCCGATTTCTCCTTTAATCACGAGTCCTAACCAAATTTGGAGTCCCTTTCGCATTAGACCCGAAGATTGCATTTCCGTACAAAACACCTGTCTGGAGTTGCAACCCTATCCCCTTGGCGCACCGACATTTTGGGGAATAATTGTACCTAGTGCTATCTTTATTTTGCTAGTATTTGGGCATGAGTTATGGCGGCGTATTTGTCCTTTATCCTTCCTATCGCAAATCCCTCGCGCTTTGGGATGGCAAAGACAAATAAAAAGAACTGATAGTAAGACTGGGAAAGTCCGTTATGAAATTCCTAAAGTTAAAAAAGACTCTTGGCTAGGTAAAAATTATTTATATCTTCAGTTTGGGCTGTTATTTATCGGTCTGTGTAGTCGAATCTTGTTTATTAATGGCAATGCGATCGCTTTAGGGATTTGGCTATTAGGTACAATTGCGGCTGCGATCGCTGTTGGCTTTCTCTATGGTGGCAAAACTTGGTGCAACTACTTCTGTCCAATGGCTCCTGTTCAAAAAATCTACGCAGAACCAGGTGGTCTATTGGCAAGTAAAGCCCACACAAGCGATATCTCAATCACCCAATCCATGTGTCGGACAATTATCGACGATAAAGAACAAAGTGCCTGTGTCGCCTGTCAAAATCCCTGTATTGACATTGACTCAGAGCGATCGTACTGGGATGGAATTGAGAAGCCAGAATCAAAATTTCTTTACTACTGCTATTTAGGGCTAGTGGTTGGCTACTTTTTCTATTACTATCTTTATGCTGGCAATTGGGACTATTACTTTTCTGGTGCTTGGGCCATGGAAGGTAATTCAATCCAAAATCTCTTGTCTGCTGGATTTTATTTGTATGGACAAATTATCCCGATCCCTAAATTGATTGCTGTTCCACTTACTTTGATGCTGTTTACAGGCTTGGGATACTTATTAGGTGATCTTTCAGAACGTATCTATCGCTCCTATTTACACTTTTATAAGCAAAAAGCACCACTAATCCTAATTCGACATCATTTATTTAGCGTTTGTACTTTTATCGCTTTTAATCTCTTCTTTATTTTTGGTGGTCGTCCATTTATCCGCCTATTGCCGAATTTCTTCCAAGAGACAATTGATGTAGTCGTGGTCTTACTGAGCACTTTATGGCTCTATCGAACCATCAAACGAGATCCTGAATTGTATGCTAAGGAAGGACTAGCAGGGAGATTTCGCAAACAATTGATCAAGATGAATTTTCCTTTAGAACAATATTTTACAGGCAAAGATATTGAAGAACTCAATCCTCATGAAGTCTATGTACTCGCAAAAGTTTTACCTGGATTTACGAAACAAAAGCGTTACGAAGCCTACAAAGGTGTGTTGCGTGAGTCTTTAGAAGAGGGCTACACCAACTCATCTAGTAGTTTAGAAGTACTCCGACAGTTACGCACAGAATTAGACGTTTCCGATACTGAACACCGTAACCTTTTGGAAGAATTGGGCGTTGAAGATCCGCAACTCCTCGATCCTACTCGCCAACGCAATCTTGAAAATTTAGTGCGAATTTCTGGCTATCGTAAAGCCATGGAAAGATTGGTATATTTGCAAAATCTGGATGTATCTACAGCATCTCAAAAAGTCGCTCAGACTTACAGTATCTCCCCTGCCGAAGAGCGCGAGATTATGCAAGATTTTGATCAAGAAGCTTCCCTCAAACAAAAATCTTATTTCTATCTTGATCGCCTCCAGAAACTTATACGTTTCTACCATAGCCTCAACCAATCTGTTTTACTTGACGAACGCGCTGTCGTATCACTACTTTTAGAAGCAATTCGACGCAAGAAGCAGATGCTAGTTTTAGCGATTTTAGAAGCGATCGCAACCCTAAATATCAACGGGGTAATCAATGAGGCAAGTGATATTGCTAGAACTTTAGGTGGATTTTCATCTATGGTTTTACAGGATATTTTAGATGATGATAATTCTGAATGTTATCAAAGACTTGATGCCGAGCTGATTACGATTCTAAAAAAATCTGGTCAAGATACCACTTGTCCCGTCACTCTTGAAATCTCTGAAGTTACTGATACGTTAACAACGCTCCTGCAAGAGCCAAATCCTCTGATCCAGTCTGCTAGTTTATATCTCTTGCAAAAACTTGATTTCACTCTCAGTCATTCCCTAGCTGTAGATGTAAATAGTAAGCATCCGCTAGTAGAAGAAACCATAAAGCTCATTACTAAAAGCGCTCGCTCAGCACCTCTGGCTGACTTCCCGATCTTAGAGCGCATTACTTATCTTTTTGATAGTGATTTCTTCCACTCACTCGACAATGAGATGTTGATAGAGCTAGGCGATCGCGCCTATGTTAAATCCTTTCAAGAGGAAGAACATATTAGTGAGGATGGTGATACTTGCCGTGAACTATTGCTATTGATTGAAGGGACTGTGGAAATCAGAGTGAAACGTGCTGATCAAACAGAGATTATTTCTAATCTTTTACCAGGAAAAGTACTAGACGAGTTAGAAGTCCTAACCCATACCAATCAAACGGGAACAATCACGGCAAAAGCCTCTCCCACGAGAGTGTTAGCAATTCCTGTCGATACCTTTGATGATCTCATGGATCGCGATCGCCATCTTGCCATCAAAGTTTTGGAGTTGGAAAGCCTCAGGATTAAAGGATTATTAGGGACACCGTAAGTAAAGAACAACAGAGAGTTGCAACGCTAAGCACTGCAACTCTCTATTGTTCTTTGGCTTGGCGATCGCACTATAATTAGGTAGGCAAAAGAAACCCAAAAAGCTGTAGCGCACGCTGCGCGTGCGCTACAGCTTTTTGGGTTTTAAGGTTTCTTTTGCCCATATACTTAAGTGAGAAACTTGCTTAATAACAATGTTAAAATTTCCATAAGAATTTTAATTCAAATTCTAAATACCCTTTGTTGAACCAAACTTCTATGTCAGTCTGGGTTAGCCCAAGATACTGCAATTTATGAGACAAGTATGCTACCAGAGCCAACTTCAGAAACCACACAAATTAATCGCGCCGTAGCCTCTCCCTATCGTTCTGCTGTTGATATAGTTGATGAAAATTTAGAGAAATTCCACACATGGACTGGTTACAATACTTACAGTGATATGAGCAGTAACACAAAGTTTCAAATGCGTGATTTTCACATCGACTTGGGAATGGCTGTGATCGGTTTTGGGGTTTTATGTGGGTGGGAGTTGCGATCGCGCAAAATTGATTTCAAAGGTAAAACTCATATTATCTATGAGTTGAGGGGAGATAGTGATCCACAGGTTGTGCCAATGTTGCGCCAAAACTGTAGTGACGAGATGGCTACATTTTTGCATAGCCGTTTGATTAGAACTCTGGACTTTTTGCGTTCCTGCTCTAAGTTCTCTGGCATCCCCCATGTGCATATTATCTCCTTGCGTAATCACTACATCATGAGTGCTGTCTGGAAGCCTTACCAAAATAAAATTTGGATGGTTCCCATTGACCAAATCGAAGGTTTATCTTTTTCTAGTCATTTGCTATAAAACCCAAAAGAGAAAGGCGGCGCGGTGCGCCGCCTTTCTCTTTTAGGTTCTTTGTCTTTATACAAGTGGCGACAGCTACAGCTTATTGAGGGTTTGAGTAATCCAGATAATTCTTCAAAAGTGCCGCTTCGCGGCACTTTTGAAGAATTATCTGGGTTCTATGGCAGCGCAAGGCGCTGTATAGTTTCTAAAAAAAGCTGCGCCTTGCGCGGTTTTTTTTAACTTTTTGGTTGATGATGCTTGTGCCAGTGGTGGGCAATATCAACTCGGCGACAGATCCAAACTTGTTGATGACTCTGGATATAGTCTAGAAATCTGGCTAATGCGGCGGCTCTTCCCGGTCTACCGACTAAGCGACAATGCAAACCAATACTCATCATTTTCGGTGCTGTTTCACCTTCGGAATAGAGAACATCAAAGGCATCTCGTAAATAACTAAAAAACTGATCGCCTGAGTTAAAACCCTGTGGAGTAGAGAATCTCATGTCGTTATTATCTAGCGTGTAAGGAATTACTAGATGTGGTTTTCCATATTCGTAATTCCAATAGGGCAGATCATCGGCATAACTATCAGAATCATACAGAAATCCGCCTTCTTCAACTACTAAGCGTCTGGTATGCTCACTAGTACGACCCGTATACCAGCCCAAAGGACGGCTTCCAGTCACATTTGTATGAATGGCGATCGCTTTTTGTAGATGTTCACGCTCTTGTTCAGGTGAAAAATATTTATAGTCAATCCAGCGATAGCCATGACTAGCAATTTCCCAATCAGCTTCTAACATCGCCGAGACAGCTTCAGGATTTCGTTCTAGTGCCATGGCAATACCATAGACAGTCACAGGGATTTGGCGATCGCAAAACATACGATATAAGCGCCAAAAACCTGCTCGACTTCCGTACTCATAGCATGATTCCATATTCATGTGGCGCAGCCCATGAAAGGGAGCAGCACCCACAATTTCAGAGAGGAAAGTTTCGGAACTGCTATCACCATGAAGGATGCAAGTCTCACCTCCTTCTTCGTAGTTAATTACAAATTGCACTGCAACACGGGCATTATCTTTCCATTTGGGATCGAGGGAAAGCCTTCCATAGCCGATCATGTCTCTAGGGTAAGTCATAGGATTTTGACAATAAATTTATTGGGTTTTAGGTAGGCATAATAAAAACCAAACCCCAAAAGCTGTGGCGCACGCGCATCGTACGCCACAGCTTTGGGGGTTTTAAGGATTCTTATGCCTATCTAGGTTAATCGCTAAAATTAATCGCCATCTAGCGATCTCATTAATCTCGGCGATCGCTTGTTTTTGTTCCACTTCTATCGTATTTTGTAGCCTTTGCTTAAAGGATTCAAGAATGCTATCTTTAGTGTGATTTCTAACTGCGATGATGAATGGGAATTTAAACTTATCTTTGTAGGCTTGATTAAGCTCTTGAAATTGATGGAATTCTACCGCCGAAAGTTGATCTAGTCCGATAGTTGATTGTTCTAGTACAGAAGCTTCTGCCATCTTAAACTTACTGCCAAGATCTGGATGAGCACAAATCAAATGCAATTGTTCAGCATCACTCATATTTAGAACAATCATTGCCATCGCTTGATGTAGATGTGAAATATCTAAAAATGGATGCGATCGCCAAGCTTGATCGGCAACCTCAGGAGTATCTTCATAGATAGCTCCCAACGATTCTCCAAACTGTTCCTGACTCATTTGATTGAGTGATGTGATTGTCAGATCTGATGGTGAAATCAATGTAGTGGGCCTCCTTTAATGATCTTAGCGATCGCGGAAGTCACATCTAATGGACTCTCTTCGGCAAGCTGTTGATACCACTTTTCGGTAATTTCAGGATCTTTGCCATGAATCGCTTCGGCTCGATTGCGTGCCTTATTCACAATTTCTGTAGTTCTAATTTTGCGTTCTGCTTCATAGCGCCTCAGTGCGTCAGGAACACCCAAATTTGTGGATACCAGATAATTAGCCAACACCCAGCCATCTTCAATAGCTTGGCAACCGCCTTGCCCTAGATCAGGACAAGTAGCATGGGCGGCATCACCCAATAAGGCAACCCTTCCCTTCACCAGTTTAGAAATGGGACCAACATCATGGATTTCCACACGGGCTACTGTTTCAGGCTCTATTTGCTCGATCAATAGCTGTATTGGTTCTGCCCAGCCTTGAAAATGGTTTTTTAGTTCATTTTTATAGTTGGCGAAATCATTAACAGTACCCAATGGTAATGGCACATCAAAAAAGAAATAGAAGCGATCGCCAGCAACTGGCATTAGAGAAGCACGTTTATGCTCGCCTACATAAATTGACCAAGTATCGGCAGCAGCAAGCGCTGTACTGATCGGCACTAAACCATTCCAATTCACATAACCTGCGTATTTAGGTTCGACAGTATCATCGAGAACATATTGGCGTAATAGCGATCGCACTCCATCCGCCGCTACCAGTAAATCACCCTTAGCAGTACTGCCATCTTCAAATTTGGCCGTGACTTCACTAAATCCTTCTTTTACACCAATACACTTAGTACTCAGCTTTAATTTACCGCCAAGCTCTTCAAACTTAGCCAGAAGTATATTCTGTAGGTCTCGCCTTGTAACTGGATAGGGACGTTGACCAACTTCTTCGACCAAAGGTTGTAAAGGGATGTGGTTAAGCAAGTTGCCTGATAGCTGTCGATATTCCATGTAATTCATTTGTCCACCGATCTCAGCTAGTTTTTCACCCAAGCCGAGGTGGTTAAGAACTTTACCCCCATTTGACCAGAGGGATATACCTGATCCGACAGGGCGTAGCTCTCTGACCCGATCATAGACTTCTACTTCATAACCAGCTTGTAGTAGGGCAATTCCTGCCGTAAGTCCGCCAATACCTGCTCCGATGACAACTGCTTTTAAGCCATACATGGCACAAACCTATACACATTGCATACAGTATACATCTAGATTTTTAATACACGACCTTCCTAGCTAAGTATGTGGGCAAAAGAAACCTTCAAACCCAAAAAGCTGTAGCGCACGCTGTGCGTGCGCTACAGCTTTCTGGGTTTTTGGTTTAATTATGCTTGCTTACTTAAGTAGGTACGCAAAAAAACTTAAAGCCCAAAAAGCTATGGCGCACGCTGCGCGTGCGCCATAGCTTTTTGGGCTTTACTGTGCTTATACAAAAAAACACGTGTATAGCTTATGGGATTACGCGGATACAGATAAGATTGTGAAGCTGTCTATCGATCAACTCTGACGATCAACTTCATGGACTTTAAAAGTATCATTCGCGATATTCCTGATTTTCCCCAACAGGGCATTATTTTTCGAGATATCACACCATTATTAGCTCATCCTCAAGGACTGACAGAGATTATTCAAAGTTTTCAGACCAAGTTCGCTGAAATAAATATTGGGGCAATTGATGCAGTCATTGGAATTGAGTCAAGGGGATTTATTCTGGGTGCTCCTCTAGCAATGGCTCTAAATTGTGGATTTGTGCCTGTTCGTAAACCCAAAAAATTACCCTCGGCAGTATTTCGCGTCGAGTATGCGTTGGAGTATGGAACTGATACTTTGGAAATCCACCAAGATGCGATCGCGGAAGGACAGAGAATAATTATTATCGATGATGTAATCGCCACAGGTGGGACTGCCGCAGCTACAGCAAAGCTAGTCCATCAGTCTGGAGCAGAGTTAGTTGGCTATGGTTTTCTGATCGAGTTGGATTTTCTTGCGGGGAGAAAAGCTCTGCCAGCAGTGCCAATAGTTTCACTAATAAATTACTAAGGATCGCAAATAAAACCCAAATATGATTTGGCGGGCTTCGCCCGCCGAATCATACTCCCTTCCCAGTGAAAAAATAGACATTAAAGCCCAAAGATTAGACGGTGCGGCTCTTCTGTTTTGTCCTGATGCAAGTGTCAAAAGAAGAAGCCCCCGTTGCGTAGCAACGGGGGCTTCTTCTTTTGCATATGAGGGCGAACGATGGGAATTGAACCCACGTATGGTGGAATCACAATCCACTGCCTTAACCACTTGGCGACGCTCGCCATTTAAGCGATCATTATCTTAGTAGTAATTGGTGCAATTGCACAAGATCTTTTCAAAAAATCTTTAAGTTTTATAGCGCTTTGCGCTGTTATAAAAAGTCTGTACTCAGCCTAATGACTGAGTGCAAGCTAATATTTTGTAAAAATAATTTAGAATGGCGATAATTTGTTAAATGTAGCCCAAGTCTTATAAAAAAATGAGTAAAATCTATAATGTCTATGAATTGAGTT
>JBBQRB010000145.1:0-8532 GCA_038215315.1 Pseudanabaenales cyanobacterium | reverse complement strand
TAAGTAAAGAAGGATTGACGCTATGCGCCAATCCTTTTTTGCTTTTTATATTTTTTCAAGTCCGTGATCTAAAACTTGGTAATAGAGAGGTAAGTATCCAGATTTAATCCCATTATCCTCTCTAGCTTTATCTAAGCTCCCCTTCAAAGTGTGGCTATTGTGAACACTGTAAATCTCATAGCGATCGCCGATAAACACATAGTCCGCCACATCGGTAAATTCTTCGCCTTTGACTAATTGCCAAAGATCATTTACATAGACAAAGTGATAGTCGGCCAAATCTGGACTCGATGATGGTCGCTCCACAGCCGCCGAAATTTCGGCTGTGTAATGAGGATTGCTATTGCTAGGGGGAATTACCTTGCTAGAGACATTGCGATAAAAGCAACTTTCGTTGTTGCAGAAACGTAGCTTTGACATCTTGTTTTTAATATTTTCAAATCGTTCCACAATCTGGCTAGAAGGCAAGTCAGACCCAGTGACAACATCTGCCGAGACGTTAGAAACATTAGTACTTATAAAAGTGATCGCCAGACAAATTATACAGGCAAACAATATTTGAAGAAGCGATCGCCATTGTTTCTTATTCGTATCTTCATCCATAAATTTCGGAGCTATATAATTTGATTGATGTCCTTTAAGTTTATCGCTTTAGGATCGGTGAATTAACTGAAAATGGATGTACTTTCAAGCTTTCCTACTGAAGACGGATCGATTACTTTTTGGTCAGAAACATACCAAGAGTCTTTTCATAGCTCCCACGGAGCCAAAAATGAGGCTGAAGCCAAGTTTGTTATTCCTGCCAAAATTGCCGAAAAAGCCCAAATTCAGCATCAAGTCAACATTTTAGACGTTTGCTATGGCTTAGGGTATAACAGTGCTGCCGCGATCGCCGCCATTGCGGCATTGCAAGATTGCAGTACCCAGATTGATATCATTGCGCTAGAAAATAATCTCGACGTACCGCAACAGGCGATCGCGCAGGGTCTAGTCAATATTTGGCAGCCTGCGATCGCTCAAATATTAGCCACAGCAGCCGAATTTCAATTGGCTCAATCAGCAAACGTATCTTTAAAATTGCTAATCGGTGATGCTAGAGGCACTATTCGTCAAGTTTCTGGTCGATGGGCGGATGCAATTTTCCTAGACCCATTTTCGCCACCGCATTGTCCTCAACTATGGACTGTGGAATTTATTAAGCTTTTAGCTGGCTGCCTTAAACCTGACGGATACTTAGTTACCTATTCAGCTTCGGCGGCTGTACGTGCTGCCATGTGTGAAGCAGGCTTGCAGTTTGGATCGATCGCACCTGTCGGCAGAAAATCTCCAAGTACAATTGCGGCTTTTGCGCCCACACCATTGCCATCAATCTCTGAGTACGAGTCTGCTCTCATGTCAACTCGTACCGCGATTCCCTATCGCGATCGCACTCTCACAAGTACAGCCTCCGCAATTATCGCCACTCGTCAAGCCGAGCAAAACAATAGCGAACTCCCACCAAGTTCTAGCCTCCGCAAAAAAGTTGAGATGTAGGGCGAAGCGCTGCATCTCGTCTTTTTTGCAAAAAAATATAGACATTACAACATTGATGCTCTAATATAGATGATCGCGACTTTTTTGGCATTCCTTATGAACGCTTCTGAAATCATCCGCTCAATTGAAGCGGAATATATCAAAACAGATCTCCCAAAAATTTATGTTGGGGATACTGTCAAGGTTGGAGTAAGGATCAAAGAGGGTGGCAAAGAACGTACTCAGCCATACGAAGGCGTGATTATCGCTATGCGCGGTGCTGGCATTAATTTTGTCGTTACTGTGCGGCGCGTATTTCAAGGAGTTGGAGTAGAGCGAGCCTTCTTGCTACATTCCCCACAAATTGAAAGCGTCAAAGTAATTCGTCGTGGCAAAGTGCGTCGAGCTAAACTCTATTACTTACGTGACTTAGTTGGTAAAGCAACTCGTCTAAAACAACGTTTTGATCGTCCCCTATAGAGTCATTTATAGGTATACTAATCGATAAGTAGTATTGAAAAGCCTAAAACTTTTCACTGCCGAATTGATAGATTAGATATTTAGGTAAGCTATCAAAGCGTGTTTTAACTACGTGCGTCCTTAGTTCAGTTGGTAGAACGCAGGTCTCCAAAACCTGATGTCGGGGGTTCAAGTCCCTCAGGGCGCGCTTCACCATCTATTACTAAAACTTTCAAAGTAAGCATTCTGCTTATATTTCGTATTTATACAAAGTTGCAAAGGGATCGCAAGAGTCGTCGCTATGACCAAAAACGAACTGAAAGAGCAACCAAAGGAAGAGACTAAAGTACCATCGGATTCTTTGTCTGACTCTAATGGTATCGCTAAGCTTTTCACAGAATCTAAGGCTGAGTTTGGCAAGATTGTCTGGCCAACTCGTCAACAATTGATTAGCGAATCTGCATCAGTTCTTTTGATGATCGTTGCTGTAGCTACTTTTGTATATCTAATTGATGCTTTGTTTAAGGCGATCGCATTGCAGGTGTTTCAATAATGTTTACCAAAGATGACCGTTCACCTGAAATTTATGAAGAATCTGAAGTACTGTTTCAATGGTACGCAGTTCAGATTGCCTCAGGGTGCGAAAAAAAGGTTAAATCAAGCTTAGAGCAACGCATCAAAACCCTTGATGTCGAAGATAGAATTAAGCAAATTGAAATTCCTCAAACGCCCACGGTCAAGCTTAGAAAAGATGGGAGTCGTCTCAACTCCGAAGAAAAGATTTTCCCTGGCTATGTTTTAATCCAAATTAAAACTGTCAGAAACGAAGTCGGTCAACTAGAGGTTGATGATGACGCTTGGCTAGCTGTTAAAAGTACGCCCCATGTAATCAATTTTGTCGGTACTGAGCAAAAGCGCCACTATGGTCGAGGAAGAGGTCATGTCAAACCCCGCCCTCTGACCGAAAAGGAAGTTGAAAGAATTTTCCGTGTTGCTATTGAACAAGAGCCAGTTCTCAAGATCAATATGTCTCAAGGCGACAAAATCAAAGTGCTTAATGGACCTTTCAAAGATTTTGAGGGTGAAGTGGTAGAAGTTAGCCCAGAACGGAGCAAACTGAAAGCACTACTTTCTATCTTTGGTAGAGATACTCCTGTTGAATTAGAGTTCAATCAGGTGCAAAAGCAAAACTAACTCACTCAAACTCAGGTTTGTAGATTTTTTAATGGCTAAAACCAATGGCTAAGAAAGTTACAGCAATTATTAAATTGGCACTGAACGCTGGAAAAGCCACCCCGACTCCACCAGTCGGACCCGCTTTGGGTCAGCACGGTGTCAATATCATGATGTTTTGTAAGGAATATAATGCCCGTACTGCTGATCAAGCAGGTATGGTCATTCCTGTAGAGATATCTGTATATGAAGATAGAAGCTTTACCTTCATTCTTAAAACTCCACCTGCATCAATTTTGATTCAAAAGGCTGCTGGAATTTCTTCTGGCTCTGCTGAACCAAATCGCAAGAAAGTTGGTTCCATCACTAAAGATCAGCTTCGTCAGATTGCTGAAACTAAGATGCCTGACATTAATGCCAATGACATTGATGCAGCAATGAAGATTATTGAAGGTACTGCTAAGAATATGGGCGTTACTATCAACTCCTAATTCTTTAGTTTAACGGTCTACAAAAATTAGTAGGGGGAGGAAACAAGTTTTCCGATCGCACCCCACAGGAGTAAATATGGCAAAGAAAGTATCAAAACGACTGAAAGAAGCCCAGAGTAAAGTTGAGGAGCGTCCTTATCCCCCCCTAGAAGCCTTGCAGCTAGTAAAAGATACGGCGACCGCAAAGTTTCCTGAGTCTGTAGAGGCTCACGTAAGACTAGGAATCGACCCGAAGTACGCTGATCAACAGTTGAGAACCACTGTTGCTTTGCCGAAAGGAACTGGACAGACTATCCGTGTAGCAGTTATCGCTCGTGGTGAAAAGGTTGCTGAAGCCGTTGCCGCAGGTGCAGACATTGCTGGTTCTGAAGAACTGATTGATGAAATCATTAAGGGTCGCATGGACTTTGACTTGCTGATTTCTACGCCTGACATGATGCCTAAAGTGGCAAAGCTTGGTAAATTGCTTGGTCCTCGAGGATTGATGCCTTCACCTAAAGGTGGCACGGTAACTACTGACTTAGGCGGAGCCATTAATGAATTCAAAGCTGGTAAACTAGAATTCCGTGCTGATCGTACAGGAATTGTCCATATCCAATTTGGTAAGGCAGCCTTCTCTTCTGAAGACTTACTAATTAATCTCAAAGCACTACAAGAAACGATTGATCGTAATCGTCCTTCTGGTGCGAAAGGTAGATATTGGCGGTCAGTATACGTTTCTGCAACAATGGGCCCATCGATTGAAGTTGATGTCACAGCTTTACGCGATCTCAAATTAGGGGAAGCCTAATTAAAGCCTTTCAAAGTCATTCCCTTACAAAGTTGTACCCATCGAGTACAGCTTTGTAGGGAGATAAAAAGCTAAGTCTATTTGTGTAAAAAGCCTAGAAAGAAATTTCGACAACTGAATATCTCCATAGACAGCAGGTGCTAATAGCTTAATTTCCTGCCGAGGTGTTTTAAAAAAGATTCTTGAGAGAATACTTTTTTAGCCTCGGTCTGCAAAAAAGACGAGGCTTTTTTGATGGCTTTAGAAATTCATTCAAAGTGAGTTTAAGGTATTTCCGCTATTAAATTCGCTCCAAATACCGCTCCAAATACCGCTCCAAATACAAGGAGGTGAAAACCATATGGGTAAGACCCTAGACCAGAAAAAAGTTCTAGTCGGAGAAATGACCAAAGAGTTTGAAGGAACTCAGATGGTCATGGTAATCGATTATTCAACTTTGTCCGTAGCTGAAATTACCAAGCTTCGCCGCTCACTCCGTCCGACAGGTACGGTGTGCAGAACTACTAAAAACACTTTGCTGAAGCAAGCAATTTCGGATGTGCCTGAATGGAAGTCTCTCGAAGGCTTTCTAACTGGACCTTCAGCTTGCCTATTTGTTAAAGATGACATTGGTGCGGCTGTTAAGGCATATCAAGCCTTCCAAAAAGAATCTAAGAAAACCGAACTCCGTGGCGGTGTCTTAGAAGGTCGCGCTCTGACTGCGAAAGACTTGCAAGCGATCGCCGACCTACCTTCCAAGGAAGTACTTATCGCTCAAATCGCTGGCGCAATCAATGCGATTACCGCAAAAATTGCGATCGGTATCAAAGAGGTTCCTCAATCTCTGGGCAGAGCTATCAAGGCTGTTTCTGAAAAAGAAGCGGCTTAAGGCAATAACGAATTGCTAATTACTACCAATCACTAATTAATTAAAGAGAAAAACTATGTCTACAAAAATCGATAGCATTATTGAAGAACTAAAGTCTTTGAGCCTTCTTGAAGCTTCTGAATTGGTTAAAGCAATTGAAGAAACTTTTGGCGTTTCGGCTGCTGCTCCAGTTGGTGGCATGATGATGGCTGCTCCTGGTGGTGCTGCTGCTGTTGAAGAAGTCGAAGAAAAGACTGCTTTTGACTTGTTCCTTGATGAAGTTCCTGCTGACAAGAAGATCGCTGTTCTGAAGGTCGTTCGTGAAATCACTGGCTTAGGCTTGA
Source organism: Pseudanabaenales cyanobacterium (assembly GCA_038215315.1). Classification (GTDB taxonomy): domain Bacteria; phylum Cyanobacteriota; class Cyanobacteriia; order Pseudanabaenales; family Pseudanabaenaceae; genus Pseudanabaena. The sequence continues at coordinate 2,916 of JBBQRB010000145.1, read as the reverse complement.
AAGATGCTAAAGATCTCGTTGAATCAGCACCTAAGACAGTTAAAGAAGGCATGGCTAAGGCTGATGCTGAAGCGGCTCAGAAGCAAATTACAGAAGCTGGCGGTAAGGCTTCCGTTAAATAGTTATTTGCAAAACTTAGTTTGTTGATGTAATGCGAAAACTAATCAATCATAAAGGCACGCAATGCGTGCCTTTATGATTATAAAAAGGCAATTGCGCCGCGCTAAACGCGGCGCAATTGTTGATTATTTAGGTATTTTTATGAATGATCCCCTCTCAGAATTATTTGCAGTAATTGTCGATCGCCGTGAGCATCCGCAAGAAAGTTCTTATACCTGCAAATTATTTGCTGGTGGCGACAACAAGATCTTGAAAAAAATTGGCGAAGAGTCTGTTGAAGTTGTCATGGCTTGTAAAGATGATGATCCTGATGCGATCGCGGGCGAGGTTGCGGACTTGTTTTATCACACACTTGTGGCGATCGCTTATCACCATGTTGACTTGCAGTTGGTATATGAAAAGCTAGCTCAACGCCGCTAAGAAACTAAAAACTTAAGTTTTTAGTACGCAATACTTGATTAATGAAGTAAGATTACCTATGAATTGAACAAAGGATAGATTGCTGTGGCATCGAATAGTGTTGAACGCTCAAGTTCGCTTGCAGGAAGTATTTTAAAAGGTACTCTCAAGGCTGTTGGTGGTACATTGCTAGGCGTGATCATGATTGGCGGTGCAGCCGTAGCTGGGGGACTAGTCGGATTAGCCCTTAGCTTTCGTGATCTTCCAGATGTCAGAGTCTTAAAAGGATATGTCCCTGTTGAGACCACTTATATTTATGACATTAATGGTGGTCTAATCGCTCGACTTCATGGTGATGTAAATCGTGAGGTCGTTACACTTGATCGTATATCTCCCCATCTGAAGCGATCAGTTCTTGCGATGGAAGATGCCTACTTCTATACCCACAAAGGGATTGATCCTAGTGGTATTGGTAGAGCTATCTTAGCTAACTTTAATGCTGGCGGCACTGTCGAAGGTGGTTCGACCCTCACCCAGCAGCTAGTAAAAAATTTATTTTTATCAAACGAACGTACCCTCAATCGCAAAGTTGCCGAAGCAGTTTTAGCAATGCGCGTTGAGCAAGTTTTTACTAAAGAACAGATACTTGAACTGTATCTCAATCAAGTTTTCTGGGGTAAAAATACCAATGGCGCAGAAACGGCATCTCAGAATTACTTTGGAAAATCAGCAGCGGATCTGACCCTTGGCGAAGCTGCTATTCTTGCAGGCACAATTCAAGCGCCTTCAGTATTTAATCCTGTAGATAACTACAGTGAAGCCAAAAAAAGGCAAGGTCTGGTATTGGATAGATTGCTAGAACTCGGATGGGCTACACCCGCAGAGGTTAAAGCCGCCAAGGCGCAAAAAATCACTATTAAAAAGCAAGGTATTTCCTACGAAGCTAGCCGTGTTCCCTATGTATCTCAGGCGGTAACTGCTGAGTTAGAAGAAAAGTTTGGTCGCGATGTGGTTTTACAAGGTGGACTGCGTGTGCAGACGACCATTGATATTAAATTGCAGCGTATTGCTGAAGAGACTGCGGCGGAGGGGCATAAGGATCTTGTTGATCGCGGGGCTTACGCGGATCAATTATCTTTAGTTGCCGTCGATCCACGTACAGGCTTTGTAAAGGCGCTAGTGGGTGGTGTTGGCGACTTTGACAAAAATCAATTTAACCGTGCAGTTCTGGCTAGACGGCAGCTAGGTTCTTCGTTTAAGCCTTTTGTTTACTATGCTGCTTTTGCTACAGGTAACTATACACCTGACTCCAGTATCGATGATAGCCCGATGACTATTCCCGATGGTGATGAACCCTATATACCTCGAAATTATGACAATACATTTTCGGGACCAATTAGTATTCGTCAGGCGATCGCTGTTTCCCGCAATATTCCCGCCATTAAGCTAGGCATAGAAGTTGGTAATGAAAATGTGGTTGCTATTTGTCGTAAGTTAGGTATTAACAGCCCAATTTTACCTGTGGTTTCTTTGCCTCTTGGTGCGGCTGATGTAACACCTATGGAGGTGGCAGGAGCCTATGCTGTGTTTGCCAGTGGTGGCTATAAATCTAAAACGACATTGATTGCCCGTGTTACCGATCGCAATGGAAATTTAATCCTTGATAATACTCCTAAGCCTGAATTGATTCTTGACCCGATCGCGGTTTCCTATTTGACTGATACCTTACGGGGTGTAGTAACTAGTGGTACAGCCACAGAAGCCCAACTTGGTGATGGACGACCCGTTGCTGGAAAAACAGGCACAACTTCTGATTTTCGGGACGCTTGGTTTGTGGGCTATGTGCCTCAGCTATCGGTAGCGATCTGGATTGGCAATGATGACTATTCACCAATGGCTAATGGCGTAACAGGTGGGGTGTTTGTCGCTCCGATTTGGCGGAAGTTTATGGAAAGGGCGATGGCAGGTCAGCCAATTGAGCAGTTCCCTGTACCTAGTGAAATTCAAGAAAAGGAAGACAGCAAAAAGAAAAATTAGCAACAAAATTAAAAATAAAATTAAAAATAAAATTAAAAATACTAAATGTCACCACAAATTTTTTCCAACCTTATCTTTGTTGGTCGATTATTGCTTTATTCGGCGATCGCTTCGGCAGTAATCAAGTATGTTTTGCCTAATTGGAATTTATTAGCTAGGGGCTTAACTGAAGAAGCTATGAATATGATCGCCATATCATTGATTACTTTACCTGTAGGATTTTTTGCTTTTGTATTGTGGCTAAAAAGATAAAGCCCTAAAGAGAGAGGGGGGGGGGCGGCCCCCCGGGAGGAGTTTTGGTTTTTAAAGAGGCAAGCAAAAAAATTTTTATTTTTGTTGCTAATTTTTCTTTTTGCTGTC
>JBBQRB010000144.1:0-8561 GCA_038215315.1 Pseudanabaenales cyanobacterium | reverse complement strand
AAAGCTGTAGTATTAACACTTAAATTCTAAAAAATCACGATATGATGAACCATCCTAACGAGCATAGGTTTTTACAAAATTCAGAACCAGTAACTGATATTACCTCTGGAAGCATCTACAAAGCTCAAGAGTCAATCTATGACTTTTTCTTGGCAATCATCAAAATATATCGCCCTGAAGACATTTTAAATCAATTTAATCGTCTGTTTATTTTGTACGAAGAAATTGAAAATGTTTCAGCTTACTATGCTCTTGGAGAAATTATATTTCATAAGAAGGAAATAGAGTTTAATAATACCCTTTTGCGCTGTTGCTACATCGTTAATAATAATTGGTCAATCAATGGAAATATTGATGCTTGCCGTCAATTAACAGACCTTTTTTTAGCAGATAGTATCGGTATCTTGACGAGAATTACTAAGTTGAGAACTTTGAGAAGTTGGCTGCAAAAATTTGTTCAAAGTGATGAATATACTACTCTGCGATCGCTATCAGGTAGACCGAGCATTCATAAAAAATACCATAACTGGTCAGAAAGATTTTCATCTTATTTGCTCGCATTAGATTATACCGATTTTAGTAAATCTCAAGAGCAGAGGGAATATGCGGAAACTATGTCTCGCAAGCTCAAGAAACAATTTAAGTTCGAGTTAGCACTCTATACAGCTCGCCTTGACGCAAAAGTAAACTTAGTTCCGCAGCAACAAAATCCTACTAATCTGGGAAATGATGTACTGATATTGGTTAAACGAATCTTGAATAAGCAAGGTAGCCAAAATGTTAGAAATAGTGCTAAGGCTTTTTATAAGCAAGCTAGGAGGATGACGTTTATTGAGTTTAAAGAAAACTTACTTAAGTACATAGGTATATCGGGAGATAGTTTAAATACGTCTGAAATTATTCGCTTGACTGTGGTGCAAAAGTTAATGTATTTACAAAAGCATCGTAATCATGAAGAAATGAACAGGAGTTTTCTATACATCACCTTAAATCGGGTTTTACAATACCTGTTACTAAATGAACGTCGCCAACCTTCAGATTTTTTACAGTTGTCATTAGAATCAAACAATTACTTAACCCCTGTAATCTTTTTACTCAAAACCGTATTAATTGTTCCTGAAAGTAGGGTTTATCTTGAAAGTCATATTGCTGAATTGATTCGCTTTTATAGTTCTTATGATGAAAGAGAATGCCGCGCTTTTATCAATTTTCTTGATGTGTTAAACGTAACTTTGGCAATTTTTGATGACGATACTAATTACAGCCTCATCAAGATGCAAAACACTGAAGCCGAGATGGCAGGTTTAAACTTAGACCATTATCGTATTTTTTCACAGGCTAAGAGGCATGAAGATCCCAGTAATATGTCAATCGCTGCTCAGGACGAAACCAAGACTTTAGGAACAATGCAATAGTCTTAGGAAATCATTGTGATTCGATCCACTCAAAAAATCGATTCCACGCCCACCAGCGATCGCGATCGCCAAACTTGTTTTGACAAGCCTTGCTGCTAACGTAGCCGACATGACCACCGTACTTGGTAAGCATCAGATTAATCGCACTATTTTCTGCGGCAATCTTTTCTAAGTCAGCAATAATTGTCGGGTCAAACATGGGGTCATCGGCGGCGTACATGATTAATGTTGGCTTTTGGAGATGGGGCAAGAAGTATAGAGGACAGCTCGCATCATAATATTCCTCAACGCTAGCAAACCCCAACTTGGCAATTGTCAATTCATTATCAAATCCCCAAATGCTGTTAGCCCTCTCCACAGACTGAGCATCGATCGCTTCAGGATGGATTTTGGCAATTTTTCGCGCTAGTTTCTTTAACTCACGGGCAATCGACTTTTCTAAAAAGCGCCCAAGCTCGTCTTTTACTAAATAAGTAAGCGATCGGTTGGAATCAACACTTGGACAGATCACCGCACCACCAGCAATTTCGGCTGAGGTGATATCTAGATCATTACCCCAACTGCTAATAGTTTCGGCTGCCTTAACTCCCCATAAGGCTAGCTGACCACCTAGAGAATATCCTGTCAACCAAAAAGGCTGAGGACATCCCTGTTGTTTTGCCCCACTGGCAATCCGAACAAAATCTTCTCCCTCATATAGTCCGTCAGAGGTCAAAGCTGGCGAAAGCTCTGCGGTTTTGCCATGCGCGCGCCAATCAAATAAAACAACTGCATATCCCTTAGCAAAAGCTTTGCGCCCTAATATTTTCAAAAACCACTGATTATCTAAGTCGCCCGTAATGCCATAAGTGCCAACTATCGTACCTTTGGCATTTTCAGGAATAGCATACTTGCCAAATATTGGGACTCCATTCGCGCCAGCAAAAATATGGTCTTGGTATACAGGCTCTGGCTCAATGGTGATGCTCTCCCACTTACGACTTAGGCGTAAAGCTGTGTAAACAGTCATTAGTAAGCCATTGTGGAGATGCCAAGGCGGAGCGTATTGCATACAAACTTAATCCATGATCTAAGTTGCCAAATCCTATCATTGATTTTTCTGTCTGCTTCTATACCAAGCAAATGTAATCAATTCGGTATCTTTTTTACCCGTTTCAAAGATCTATCTTGAGTATGATCGTGCAAACATTAAATATTTTCTAAAAATAATCATGAGCGGAAACGAGTCGCGCATTCAAGCTATCTATCAAATCACCAATCGTGAACTGATGCCCAAGAAAGCACCGAAGCGTTTGGAGGAAATGTGGGCAACCGATGTGTTTACTCTGAGCAAGATGCAAGAATGTCTTCCCAAGCCAGTCTTTAAATCGATCAAAAAAACGATTCAAACTGGTGAAGTTCTTGATGGCTCAGTAGCTGACGCGATCGCATTAGCGATGAAAGATTGGGCAATCTCTAAAGGCGCACTATATTACGCCCATGTCTTTTATCCTTTGACCAATGCTACAGCCGAAAAGCATGATGGCTTTATCTCAGTCCAGAGCGATGGCTCGGCAATCTCCGAATTTGCTGGCAAATTATTAGTCCAAGGTGAACCAGACGGTTCTTCATTCCCCAACGGTGGTATCCGTTCTACTTTTGAAGCACGCGGCTACACAGCATGGGATATTACCAGCCCTGCTTACATCCTAGAAACCGACAATGGTTCCACCCTCTGCATTCCTACAGTTTTCGTATCTTGGACTGGCGAAGCCTTAGACAAGAAAACCCCATTGCTACGCTCCAATGCAGCAATGAATAAAGCCGCCACCAAAGTACTTAAACTTTTGGGCGAAAAGGATGTGGCTCCTGTCAACTCTAGCTGCGGTGCTGAACAAGAATATTTCTTGATAGATTCTAACTTTGTAAATTCACGCCCAGACTTAATATTGGCAGGGCGTACCTTGTTTGGGAAGCCCTCAGCCAAGGGTCAGCAATTTGATGACCATTACTTCGGTGCAATTCCTGAACGTGTTCAAGTCTTCATGCAAGATGTTGAGGAGCGCCTCTACCGCCTCGGCATTCCTGCCAAAACTCGTCACAACGAAGTTGCTCCTGGTCAGTTTGAAATTGCACCATTCTTTGAAGCCGCTAACGTCGCCACCGATCACCAGCAAATGCTGATGACTATTCTGCGTTTCACTGCTAAAAAGCATGGATTTGTTTGCTTGCTCCATGAGAAGCCCTTTGCAGGTATTAATGGTTCTGGTAAGCACGTTAACTGGTCTGTCGGTAATGCGACCCAAGGCAACTTGCTAGATCCAGGTGATACTCCCCACTCTAACGCGCAGTTCCTAGTTTTCTGCGGGGCAATTATCCGTGGTGTGCATATATATGGTCCTCTATTGCGCTCAGTAGTGGCTACGGCTGGTAACGATCACCGTTTAGGCGCGAACGAAGCGCCCCCTGCGATTATCTCCATGTACTTGGGTTCACAACTTGAAGATGTGTTTGAGCAGATCCGTAAGGGTGAGCTGAAGAGTTCGACTGGCAAAGGTTTGATGAATATTGGTGTAGATACTCTGCCCGTTTTACCAACTGATCCAGGCGATCGCAACCGTACTTCTCCTTTTGCATTCACTGGCAACCGTTTTGAGTTCCGTGCTGTTGGCTCTAACCAATCCGTAGCAGGGCCACTGGTTGCGATGAATACGATCTTGGCTGATTCACTTGGTTGGATGGCAGATAGCTTAGAAGCAGCTATGGCTAAAGGGTTGAGCCTAAGTGATGCGATATCTTCAGTTCTTAAGGAAGTGATGGAATTGCATGGGTCAATTATCTTCAACGGCAATGGCTACTCTGAAGAATGGCACAAGCTAGCTGCTGAGCGTGGTTTGGCTAATCTGCGTACCACGGCTGATGCACTTCCAGTTCTCAAAGAATCTTACATTGAAGAATTGTTCAGCAAGTTAGGAGTTTTGTCGCCCGTTGAACTTGCTAGTCGCTTTGAAACCTACGCTGAGCAGTATATCCTGTCCATCGAAGTTGAGGCTAAGTTAGCTGTGGGTATGGTTAAGACTTTAGTTTTTCCTGCGGCAACTCGTTATCTAGCCGATCTCTCGAATACTGCTCTTAGCCTTAAAGAAATTGGTATTGACTTTGAGAAGGAAAGCATTGAAAAAGTTGCATCTCTCACCAAGTCAATGATGGAATCTACCAGCAAGCTTAGTGCGGCGCTGAGTAGCCATGACTTTGATTCCATTGAGGCTCATATGCAATTCCTCTCACACACGGTTCGTCCTTTGATGGATACAGTTCGTGTTGCTGTAGACGGATTGGAAGGAGAAGTGGCTGATGACCTATGGCCATTGCCTACATATCAAGAAATGCTTTTCATTAAGTAATTTCTGATTAAAAAATCAAAAAAAGAACAGCGCTGATGCGCTGTTCTTTTTTTGATTAATGATTTAGGATATTCCTAAACTTTTGAGCGATCGGTAAAGATCTCATACCCAGTTTCAGTTACCAATACCGTATGTTCAAACTGTGCCGAAAGTTGATTGTCAACGGTAACTGCTGTCCACTTATCTGCCAAAATCCTCACACGCTTAGAACCAGCATTCAAGATTGGTTCGATCGCCAAAGTCATGCCTGAGCGAAAGCGCACATTTGGTAATTGATGGGTACGGAAATTGAATACAGAAGGCTCTTCATGCAAATTACGACCCACACCATGCCCTGTAAAATCTTCAACGATCGCAAAACCATTTGCTTTAACGTGATCCTCGATAGCTCCAGCCAAGTCCAACATACAGTTGCCTGGCTTAACTTGCTCAATGCCCTTAAATAAAGCTTCCTCAGCTACCCGCATCAATTTAGCAGCCTTTTCGCTTACATTTCCAACCGCAACCGTGATACAAGAATCACCATGAAAGCCATTTTTAAAAGCTCCCGTATCAATCTTGACTAGATCGCCAAGCTTAATTACTTTCCTAGCGTTAGGAATACCATGAACAACTTCATTGTTAATGCTAGAACAGATACTAGCGGGGAAACCGCAATATCCTTTAAAACTTGGAACCGCCCCCATTTCTCTAATTCGTCTTTCTGCGTGATCATCTAGATCCTTTGTAGTCATGCCAGGCGCGATGATTTCCGAAATTTCTTTGAGTACAGTTGCCACAATCCGAGAAGACTCTCTCATATAGTCTAGCTCGCGCTGAGACTTGATTTCAATGCCCTTTGTTTGTTTTGGAGTCGTTGTTTTAGAAGTTTTTTGGGTATCTGCGCTTGGCTTAGATCTCAGCGCACTAAGAATATTCATTAATTATTTTGAGGATAGTATTTACAACAGCTAATATATTTTTAGCTTATGAGGTAATAGGATTGGTTATTTTTTGGGCAAATCTAAAGAATTCGCTCAGCAAAAGCCGCCTTTACTAAATTGTCTAAAGCTTAAAGCCACCACCAAGAGGTTCAACTATGACGCAATCTGGGATGCCTCCAGTACCACCACCGCCTTCTTCTGGAGGCGGTGTGCCTCAACAACGTACAAACCCTGCCGTACCATCACCCGCCCAGCAGCGTATTGCACCTCCAAGCAATCCCCAAATTCCGCCAAATCCTCAAGCAGGACAACAGCGAGTTGCGCCAAATCCACAAACTCCTAACCCTCAAGGTCAAGGTTCTCAACCTCGTGCGGCTGCCCCCAGTGCGGCACAGCAGCAACAAGCTGCTGCTCGTCAAGCTCAGGCTGCTGCTGCCGCTCGTCAAGCTCAGCTATCTATCCCTGCTGACACGCAGGTTACTAGCGTACCGCCACCCCCCAATCCTCGCCCTCCGATTCGTCCAGGTCCACCTCCAAACTTACCGGGGCTGGGTGTGCCGTCAATTTTGCAACGTAGCTCTGGACAACCAACCCTCGGGCAGATCGTCAAAGATGCCTATGAGCAGGGATGCTCAGATATTCATGCGGGTGTAAATGAGCCAGTCAGATTTCGTAGTCGTGGTTTGATTGTCACGCAGGAGCAATATCCAGTACCAGACAAGCAAACCTTTGATACTTGGCTAACCGAAATTATGGATGACAAGCAAATCCAGCAATTTCGAGACACCCTAGAATTTGATGGTGCAACTCAATACGAATTTGCCCGATGTCGGATCAATGTATTTGAGTCATTGCGCGGTTCAGCAATGGTATTACGCTTGATTCCTCTGAAGATTCTGTCTATTGATCAGCTTGGTCTTCCAGAAGTATTTCGCGAACTTTGCTATACCCATAAAGGTTTGATTTTAGTTACAGGACCAACAGGTTCAGGTAAATCAACTACCCTAGCGGCGATGGTAGACTTCATCAATACAGAAATGCAGAAGCATTTAATCTCAATTGAAGATCCCATTGAATTTGTGCATCAAAGTAAAAAAGCATTAATCAAACAACGGGAAGTCGGTATCCATACGCTCAAGTTTGATAGTGCACTCAAAGCCTGTTTACGGGAAGATCCTGACATTATTCTTATTGGAGAAATGCGGGACAAGGAAACCGTAAATACAGCGCTTAAAGCGGCGCAAACAGGACACTTAGTATTTGGGACATTGCACACTAACAGCGCCGTTAAGACGATTGAGCGTATTTTGAATCTCTATGAGCCAGAACAACAGGCTCCGATGAGAATTCAGGTCGCTGAGTCTCTAGTAGGTGTTATCGCTCAATCCTTGGTGCGAACCACTGACGGTAAACGCGCAGCAGTTCATGAAATCATGATCAATACCGATGCTGTCCGCGACTATATCAAACGTGGTGAAGTAGATGAAATTGAAGCAATCATTCCTAAATGCACCTATGAGGGAATGGTAAATATGAATCAATCACTCTATAAACTCTATGAAGATGGTCGGATTACCGAAGAAACTGCTGTAGAGAACTCTCCCAAACCCAATGAAATGGCTCAAATGCTTCGCGGTCGTATGTAAGTAGCTAGGCAAAAATGTCTAAAAGCCTAGATTTGTCGTAGGGGCAATTGATGAATTGCCCCTACTTTATTTCTCGTTCTCAAGCATTACCTTTGCTTGCAAAAGTTCTAGATGTTTTTCTTGGCTAACCTTGGGATAGTGGAGATTGAGTTCCTTCAATTTGGCATAAATAATGCCTGCCACCGCAAGGCGAGTAAACCATTTGTGATCAGCTGAGATGATGTGCCAAGGAGCCAACTCTGTGCTGGTGTGATTGAACATGTCTTCATAAACAGCCATGTAATCATCCCAAAACTCTCGCCCCTTCGCATCATTCGTGGAGAATTTCCAGTTTTTATCAGGGCGCTCAATCCTTTCTAAAAAGCGTTGCTTCTGCTCCTCTTTAGAAACATTCAAGAAGAACTTAAGGATGACAGTTCCATTGTTGACCAGATGTTTCTCAAAGTTGTTAATTTCCTCAAAGCGTTGCTTCCAGATTTTTTCATCGATTAAACTAGGAGGGATTTGGCGCTGTTCTAAGATTTCTGGATGGACTCTAGTTACCAAAATCTCTTCGTAATAAGAGCGATTAAAAATGCCAATGCGCCCTCTTTCTGGGAGCGCCTTGGAACATCGCCACAAATAATCATGATCCAACTCTTCCAAAGAAGGAGCCTTGAAACTATACACCTGAAATCCTTGGGGATTGATACCTGACATTACGTGCTTGATGGTGCTGTCTTTACCTGCCGCATCCATCGCCTGAAAAATAATCAGCAAGGCGTGAGTATCTTGGGCATAAAGTATGTCCTGATATTCTGCTATAGCTTTGATAACTTCCTGTAAGTCACGTTTAGCATCCGACTTCTTGAGATAATCGGCTTTGTAATCGGGGTCGTAGTCTTTGGTGAGGGAGATTTTTGGGTCTGGCGGCACTAAAAAGGGAAGCATAAATTCGGTATGACTTTTGATGTCAAATAGATTCAACGATAAATCTCTCTGTTTATGGTGTTTGGTCATACTTTTAACGCCTCTCTTGTTAAGATAATGTCTTGAGATATGTGATTAAGTCAGCCAGATCGTCATTGCCAATGTTCCAGCGCGGCATATTACGATTCAACTGTGTTTCAACGATGTAATACATGGGTTTACCTTAATTTTTAGGTGATCGCTAATCCGATTTAGCGAGTGGGTAGAACGAAGATTGAAATTCTA
>JBBQRB010000143.1:0-8677 GCA_038215315.1 Pseudanabaenales cyanobacterium | reverse complement strand
GGGCGCCGCCCCGCACCGCCACCTTATTTGGGTTTTTATGCCCTACTCCCTACCCAGTGAAAGATTAGCGGTGCGGCGCTTCGCGCCGCACCGCTAATTCTTGGTTTTTAAATGCGTATTTTTATACTGGGAAGGGAGTAGCAAGAATGGTTGTAGCTCTGAAAATCATTTTTTGAAAGTTCACCGTATGTGAACTTTCAAAAAACGATTTTGGGGTTTTTAGAGACATTTTCCTTCATGTAACATTTTCTCGAATTCAGCGACAGGTAATGGTGGGCTAAAGAAGTAGCCCTGAACTTGATCGCAGCCATGCTCCCTCAAAAATTCGATTTGTTCAAATGTCTCTACGCCTTCAGCAACAACCTCAAGAGATAGACTGTGGGCAAGATCAATGATCGCTAGGGAAATCGTGGCATCATGGCGATCGCTAGTAACGTCTTGGATAAAACAGCGATCAATTTTGAGGGCATTCACGGGAAAATGTTTGAGATAGCTCAACGAAGAATAGCCTGTACCAAAGTCGTCGATCGCCACTTTTACACCCATGGCTTGCAACTGGTTTAGCACATTAACTGTAAACTCAGCATTCTGCATAATGATGCTTTCAGTCAGTTCTAGTTCTAATTGATGGGACTCCACACCAGTCTCTATCAGGATTTTACCAATAATTTCTAGCAAGTTATTATCAGGCAGAAAATGCTGACCTGACAGGTTCACTGCCACAAATCCATAATCTAATCCCTGCTCTCGCCACGATTTCATCTGCTTACAAACAGACCATAGGATTAATTCGCTCAGACGGAGGATTAAGCCCGTCTGTTCGGCAACAGGAATAAATTTACTGGGCATAATGATGCCTAGATCAGGGTGCTGCCATCGGGCTAGCGCCTCTGCTCCAACAATTTTCCCTGACTTTAAACTCACCAATGGTTGATAAAACACACGAATTTCTTGGCGATCAATGGCGCGGTGCAGGTTATTTGCCAGAGCCATGTATTCTGAAGACTGAACATTTAAGTCTGAGCTATAGAGCTTGTAGCTGTTTCTACCGTGATTTTTGGCATAATACATGGCTAATTCAGCATTTGTAATCAGTCCCTCAACTTCCTGCTGATCGTGAGGAAAAATAGTGATCCCGATGCTGCTGGTAATAAAAACTTCATGACCATAAAGATTGTAGGGACGGCTCAACAAATCAAGGATTTTTTGGGCAGCTAATCTTACGCTATGGATATCGCTAACATCAGAGATGATCAGAGCAAATTCATCGCCTTGGATTCTCGCGACTGCATCGCAGGGTGCGGCATATCTTCGCAATCGTTCCGCGATCGCCTTGAATAGTTGATCGCCAATATCATTACCAAGAGTACTGTTAATGATATTGAAGTTGTCCATGTCTAAGAACAATACTGCAAGGGATTTATTATTAATTTTGGCGTGCATTACTGCTTGATTTAGGGATTCGTGGAAGGCAATTCGATTAGGTAACTGAGTCAACTCGTCATGATGAGACAAATACTCAAATTTTTCACCAACCGCTTTGATCTCATCGTAGTAATGTTCTTTGACCGAGTTGTATTTGTGTAAGCGTGAGGCGATCGCCCCCAATAGTTCCGCCGATGTAAATGGCTTAGTCAGATAATCATCAGCACCAAGTTGCATGGCTTGACGCATATCCCCCCTTTCGGTCATAGCTGTCAAAAATATAAACGGAATCATTGAAGTCGATGGTTCTTGGCGTACAGCAAGGATAGTGCCGTAACCATCTAGTTCTGGCATGGCAATATCACAAATAATTAAGTTCGGTAAGTAGGTTTTAGCAATTTGCACTCCGACCAAACCATTTTCTGCCCCCAGAACCTCAAATCCCTCGTAAACAAGGGTTTCCATAATTTCTTCTCGCAAGGCTTGCACATCTTCAATGATTAGTATCGTTATCATGGTTTCGTTAAGATATTTATTTCCTACTACAGTCTATTGAGGCTTTAAGGGGTAAAGAGAAATTTTTAAAAGTGCCACGAAGCGGCACTTTTAAAAATTTCTCTGGGTTTCATAACCGCGCAAATCGATGTAAAAACAAGGAGATTCAGTTCCTTGACTTTTTGCTAATCAATTAGAATTGCCGTACCCACGATCACTTTACGAGAATAGGTATTTTTACTTTGATATTTGTACCTTTACCCTCATTACTAATAAGTTGAATCGAACCGCCAAGAACCTCGACAGAACTTTTGATAATCGCCATTCCTAAACCAGTACCGCCGATCATACCAACATTGTGAGCGCGATAGAAATGATCGAAAATCTTTTCTTGATCAATGATCGGAATTCCAATTCCATGATCTTGAAACTCTAATAAAAGCAGAGATTGGTCATCCTCAACAAAAGAAACTGAAAAAATTATTTCACCTTCTTCGGGAGAATACTTAATCGCATTGGATAGCAGATTAGAGATAATTTGTTTAAAAAATTTTGGGTCAGTTATTATCGTTTGAGGACCATTAATATTTTTAAATTCAACATGATGTTTACCACTACCGATCAACTTAGTTTGTTCAATTACCTCTAAACAAAATTTATTTAAATTAATCATTTCTGGTTGTAGTTTGAATTTACCAGAGTCAGTTTTGCCAATAATTAAAACTTCTTCCAATAAGCCAGTCATATTTCTCACTTCACACTGAATTTTGTTAATCCTTTCTAGTTTTTTTTCTTCGGACATTTTATGTCCATAATTTCGTAAGAGGTCGCTAGCAGTTTGGATGGTAGCAAGGGGTGTCCGAAATTCATGGGATGCTCTAGCAATGAATTGTGATTTTAATTCATTTAATTCTTTTTCTCTAAATAAAGCTCTTTCGATCTGAGACAGGCTTTGTTCTAGTTGTTGAGTACGATCTGCTACTTGTCTTTCTAAATTTTTATTTAGCTCTTGCACCCGATCAAATAACTGGACTTGCTGAATAGCGATCGCTACATGACTAGCTAACTGCCTAAGTAGATCGATCTCAAATTCTTGCCAATGGCGTGGCTGAAAGCATTGATGGGCAATTAACAAGCCCCATATAGTACCGCCAAAGGAAATCGCAGCCACAATATTGGCTTTAACGTCAAAGCCTTGCAATAGCTCTCTATGGCAATCACTTAAATCAGTAGCATTTACATTGTCAATACTCGAAATAGCGTGATTTTGATATTTTTGTATTGATATTTGATTAAAACAGGGGTCTTTTACAGATTTACCTAAAATTGACAAAGAAAGATCATTAACTGCTTCGACAACAAATTTTCCACTCCAATCTTCTTGAAATTGATAAATAATTACCCGATCAATGCGTAATAATTCTTGAGCTTCTTTGACAGTTATAGAAAGTATATGATCAAGGTTTAATTCACCTTGAATCTTAAATAAAATTGCATTTAGTAACTTTTCTCTCTCACTTTGATATAGCAATTGAGTTTCAACTTTTTTACGCTCAGTAATATCATAATAGCTACTTAAATACATTCTTTTTCCCTTATAAGCAACTATTTTCGTGGAGACTAGAACATCTTTAAATTCACCATTTTTATGGCGTATCTGTGTCTCTATGGTCATGGCTTGCCCCGTTTGTTGCAATTGCTGTAATCTTTGTAATGCTCTACCCCGCTCTTGATAATCAGGATACAAAAAAACTGTAAAGTCTCGACTAGCATTGGCTTCACTAATCGTATACCCTGTTAAATTTTCCATGCCATCGTTAAAGATGGTAAAGTATCCTGAATAATCGCTAAAAGTTATACCCTCTTTAATAGAAGTCAGTACAGTTCGCAAACGCTCTTCACTTTCTAAAAGTCTTTGAGTAGATTTTACTTGTTCAGTAATATCCGTTTGAATACCAATGTAATTAGTTAATTTTCCATAATCATCAAATACGGGAGCAACATACAGGTCGTTCCAAAAAGGTGTACCGTCTTTACGATAGTTGAGTAATACGGCATGGCATTCTCTCTGCTCTTGGATAGCTCGGCGCAAGTCTAAAAGACCAATTTGATTGCGATCGTCACCTTGTAAAAATCCACAATCTCGACCAATTACTTCGGCAGCTCTGTAGCCAGTAATCCGTTCAAAGCTAGGATTTACATAGATCATCGGATTACCTACTTGAGTCGAATCAGTAATCACAATGCCATTTGAGCTTGCCGCGATCGCCCTCTCTCGCAATCGCAAAGAAGCTTCCACTCGCTTCCGTTCCGAGACATCACGCAAAGAAGCAATTACATAAACTGTCTGATCATCATTAATGGACTCAGATACACGCATCTCGGCGATTGTAGTTCCCCCGCGATTGAGTACATCAATATCGGTACTTTCCCCTGCAACCAAGGGCAGACCAAATACTTCACCAACAATATCTTCAGCTTTATAACCAAATAAGTTTTCCGCAGATTGATTGACATAACGAACGACTCCCTGATAATCAACCACCACAAGAGCATCCGACAATTTGCCAATCAGACGACTAAAATCTTTACTATTCAAACCTTTAGGCTCAGATTTAGTTAAATTATTAGATTTAGTTAAATTATTAGGATCTATGCAAGTGCCAATTATCTGACAAGAGTTACTATCACTCTTAGTTTGTAAAGACAGGGAAATCAATATAAGTCTTGAATCATTTGCATTTTGATCTAGGGGTATTTCAAATTCAGTAACTTTTTTAGTTTGCAAACAATTAGAAACTTGAATATTTAGTATATCTGACCACTCAATAGGCAAACATTCTTGAGGTGATAAGCCAATAATATCATCTATATTTTTTCCGCTATTTTCTCCAAATACAAATTGGATAAATTTGAAATTAGCAGTTGTAATCCTGACTAGAAGATGAGAGTCATTTACATTAGCTCCCTGTGAAGAGTCAACTGTTAAAACAAAAATCCCGCATTGAATATGTTCAAGGATATTTTGCATAATCGCCAAATCCTTTACTAAATGCTGCAACCATAGCTTTATGACTATAATTGCATTTACTATCCATTGATATTAAATATTTATGAATTTAAAGCTATCAGTTCCTTCCATCGGATGCTCTAGCTGCATCGATACGATTATAAAAGCCATCCAAGCTAGCGATCGCACTGCTAACGTCACAGGTGATGTATCAACCAAGACTATCAGCATAGATAGCCAGTTAACCGAGGCGCAGATCCGCGAACTAATTGCGATCGCAGGACATGAAGTAGCCTAACTTGAACTTATAGGTAGGTATGCAAAAAAAACTTAAAACCCAAGAAGCTGTGGCGCACGCGCAGCGTGCACCACAGCTTCTTGGGTTTTGGTTTTTATTATGCCTACTTATAAGTTCAAGAAGGAGCAAGTGGTATTTCCACAGGTCGAATTATTGGTGGTGTAATTTCTTGGGCTGGTTTGAAGATAGCACCAATAGCCTGTTGCAAAGTTTGCGCCATCACAATTCGATTTTCATAGGCAACAACAACTCGAACTAAAGTCGGGATCTTGTTTTGAGTAGATTCTAGATAGATAGGCTCCACATAGAGCAAAGATTGTTCAATGGGAATGATTAATAAATTTCCTTGGACAACGCGAGATCCTTGACGATTCCACAGGGAAATTTGCTGAGAAATAACTGGATCTTGATTTATCCTTGCTTCGATCTGCTCAGGACCATAAACCAAGATTTGCTTTGGGAAAGTGTAGAGTAAAAGCTTTCCATAATTCTCTCCATCAGATCGCGCCGCCAGCCATGCCACCAGATTGGTACGTTCCTTGGGCGTAAAGGGCAGTAGCAAGATAAATTCTTCAAAGCGAACTTCAGGCAAGCTCGTAATCAAGTAGTAAGGTTCTACTACGCGCGGCTTGTCACCATAGACCTCATTGGGAACTTGCCATTGATCTTCACGGTTATAAAATACCTGAGCATCAGTCATGTGGTAAGTCAGCAAGCGTTCCGACTGGATTGAAAACAAATCAACGGGATAACGCAGGTGCTTTCTAATTTCCTTAGGCAACAAGTCTAGGGGTTTAAATAAATCAGGAAAGATTTTTGACCATGTACGAATAATCGGATCGCTTTCATCAGCAATATAGAAATCAACTTTGCCGTGATAAGCATCGATTACCACCTTCACCGAATTACGAATGTAATTAATTCCCTCGTTACCAGTATCAGAATATGGATAGCGATCGCTAGTTGTATAAGCATCAACAATCCAATAGAGAGAACTAGGATCAGGACTAAGATCATCAATGGACGGATTGACCTTGGCTGCAACCAAATAAGGATCACTGTCATATTGCAAAAATGGGGCGATCGCCCTAACTCTCTGCATAATATTTCTCCGAAACAATAGCTTAGTCTCAGGTAGAAACTCAGGAGTCACAGCCATGCGCCAGTCATTCAAATATTTAGCGAATAGCATCCTTCGCCAAAATGAATCCAGAGCCACCCCACCCCTACCATCGTAAATGTTGTAAACATTATCATTGTCGCTAGGATAGTCGAGTTCCTTTACCTTCGTGCCTGTCATCACATAAGTATCCGTATTCTCTCCATAATAAATACGCGGTTTTCCTATGGGAATACTCTCCCGCACCGCCTCACTAGAAGCCGTAAGTGGACTACCTTCAGTAACTCCAATATCTTTAATAAAGTACTCAGGTAAGCCACCAGCACCAACGCGATTGACAGGGCTGAGTGTAAATCCATAACCATGGGTATAGATTAAATGCTGATTGACCCAAGTTTGTGCTTCTTGAGGAACAGATGCATAGTCCAATTCCCGCGCGGCAATCAGAACCTGCTGCTGGCTTGCAGGAATATTAGATAGCTTCTCTTCTTTAATCATATAGCGATCTATGTCAGCATCAGGAAAACTGTAGTAAAGACGAATCTGCTGAAGTTGTCGATTGGTAGCAAGTAGAGGGCGCTTATCCCACAAGCGAATGTTGCGAACTGTCAACTCATTATCTTGGATTGATTTTTCTGTTAACTTGCCCTGTGGGTTAAAAACTTGAGAGTTAATACTTTCCAGCCCAAACGCTTCGCGGGTTGAAGCTATAGTACGTTGGATATAAAGTTGTTCGCGGGCGAGTTCATTGGGCTGGACAATCAGAGCCTGCACGGCAATTGGTAAACCAACTCCTAGCCCGATCGCCATAACTAGATACAAGCCTAATGCGATTAATAGTGGCTTACGACTTACAGGTTGGCGATAAAATTTCAGCCACTTCACAATCAAATAAACTGCGATCGCCAAAGCCAAAATACTCAGCCCCGAATACACAGGCAACTGCACCACCGTGTCAGTAAAACTAGCACCATAAGAAACCCCTCTCGGTGAATATAAAAGCTCATAGCGATTGAGCCAGTAGCTAAAACCAACAACCAACATAACCACCCCGCCCAAACCGTAGAGATGACGTTGTTGAGCATAGGAAATACCTAGAAACTTGCCTTCACTTAGGCTATTTCCCGATAGCAAATAGGTTAAAAGAACAGCAATAAAACCAAATAAACAAACACCGATCAAACTAAATTCCAACACTTCCAATGTCGGTAGATTAAATATATAGAAACTCAAATCTTGATTGAAGACTGACTCAGTTCTATCAAAACTAGTGGACTGCCAATAGGGAATTATGCGGAGCCACTGACGCGAGAGCACCCAAGCTGTAAAACCACTAATTAAAACAGCAATTATCTTGAGTAAAAACTTAGGATAAATTAATAAAGCAACGGCTACGACTCCCATTGAAATCATAGTCCGACTCTCAGACAAAACCTGATTAATCAATGCCCAGATTGCATCTGGGCGGAATAGCAAAGGCGAAATAAGAGCATTACTTACCTTCACTGATGATGGTTGCCATTGCGCGATCGCAACCTGTCCGTAATGAACTACGATCAAACAAATCAGAAGACTCAATGTTAAAACTAGTGGTAAAAGCCAATAAAATCGGATTGAAGTTGGCACGTACCCAGATGTTTTCTTCTCAAAGCCAACTTTATTACCAGAATTAGATCGCCTTTGCGAATTTAAATTTTGTAAAATATCATCATTTATTAAATCAGGATATTTTAAATCTTGAGCAATTTGTAAATTTTTTAACAGATAAATTAAAGAAACTGCAAATCCACCAATTCCTAGACCAATCTGCACAGTTAAGCGCAATAAATACATCCGCACATAGCCCATTTCTTGAAACCAAAGAATCTCAGCTCCCAGTCGCGCTACAACTTCACTCATCAAAGCCAAAACGGCAAGACCTATCAATATCCACAGGTAATATCGCTTAGACAAATTGAGAGTAATTGATTTTGGTGGAGTTAGCTTCATGATTTTTTTACAAAAATAATGCTTCCCAACACTTTACTAGAAAAGCCGCTTAAGTAGCTCCGCAAAAGAAACCTTAAGTAAGCAATCAGGTAAGAGGGTTGACAATAATCGAGAAAAGGATAAAGTGAAGAAATGAAAGAGCCAGCGCAATATGAAAGGACAAGCCTAGAAGAAATGACGATACCAGAACTGGTAAGAGTGATACTGCGTCAACAAGAATGGGCGCAGCAAATGTACGAAGAAGTAGAGAAGCTAAAAGCGATCAATAATCGAAACAGCAAAGACTCATCAAAACCACCCTCAAGTGACTTTCTAAAGCTATCAGAGAAAGCAAAAGAAG
>JBBQRB010000142.1:0-8750 GCA_038215315.1 Pseudanabaenales cyanobacterium | reverse complement strand
AGCTCCCTGCACTGGACATACTTGCAAACAAACGCCACAGTCAATACAGATGTCGGGGTCAATCTTAAACCAGATAGTTCCTTTTTCATTAGCACCTTGACCCTGCTCGATACAAGCAACTGGACAAGCAGGGACACATTCTGCGACTCCTTCACATATATTTGAAATAATTGTATAAGCCATACTTAGTATTTGTTTAAATTGCAAGATTCTGATTTCTTTATATCTACTTAAGATTGCCGTGAAATCCTCTCTAGTTCAATACTTTGGCTAGACAAAAGTAGTCTTAAACAACTTAAATATAACTAAATATAACCAAGACATAACCTTTTGACGAAAATTAGCAAATAGTTAGGGGTTGTAATTCCTATTTTTTCATGTAGGATGTATCTATCGCTAAGTTAGCCGTAGGAAGCCAACTGCGATTGTTGCTAATGTTTAAACTTTTTAATGGATTGTGAGCCTGATAGGTAGGTTCCATCCATAAATGAGTAAAAAAGAGCAAAGGAGAAGACTAGCAGTGAGTAACTTAGCTTTAGCAAGGCTAAGTGGTGATGGCAAAAGTAAAGACCATACTCAATGTTAGAAATAGCTTAAGTAGCAATAGGTAACTTGAACTGGACAATTCAAGTGGTGATGGTAATGCATAAAACCATGCTTATAGCTAACTAGTCCAAATCTTATTCCTAGTCTCAGTTGAATACAAAAGTCCATAAATGATAACTGTGTAGCTCAACCTTACTTAGTTTGAGCGGTGGTGGTAAACGTCAAGTCCATACTTAGTTATTACGGATTCTGTACTCTTCAAAATCTTGTTTGCATACAAGCTTTTCCTGTAAAAACTATTTTGTTGATTGTGAAAAAAATGAAACTATCTACAGTTTTAACATTGACTGCGGCAGTTGCTAGTCTAACTTCATTTGCTGGTGCTTCCAGCGCTGCCAGCTTAGTATTTAATGGCTCCAATGGTAGCTCAATGACTCTTGATACTACTCAAGATTATTCGTTTGAGTTTGTATCATCTAATGGCTCTTTCCGTTCAAAGTTTTTTGTTCCCCCGAATGAATCCCCTGCAATCATCGAAGATGCTCCAGGATTTATTATCCCTGTCGTAGGCGACTTTAAAGGTACAGCTAATGCTTTTAGTAGCTTTGTAAGCAAAGTCACTTTGCCATACTTCGTTCTTAAAACTATAGGCGTTGATTCTGCTTCTGCTGCTGTGCCACCTTTCAGTGATTTCTCTGACCCAAACCTGAATCTTGATCCTTCCGCAGGTTCCGCAGGTGCTATCTTTACTACAGTTGCTGATGGTTTCTTGATTGAATTTGATGACAGAGATTCTGATTCCGACTTTAATGACTTCACTGTGAAAGTTAAGGCGGTACCTGTTCCTGCGATCGTTCCTGGTATTGCTTTAGCCGCAGCTTTCTTCGGTAGCAAAGCACTCAAGCGCAACAAGAAAGAAATTAAGTCCGTTGCTTAGTTCTTTATGCTGTCCTAGCTATCGATTTCTTTGATATACATTGAATATATAAAGGAATATGTAAAGTTATTTGGCTCAAACCATAAGAGTAATCTAAAAAAGACTAGCAGCTTCGATTGAAGCCGCTAGTCTTTTTTGGGTTTAATGTTGAGAGATTCAGCGCTTTACGCTCAATCTCAGTACAGAAATCGCAGCTTCACTGCGATTTCAAAAATTTCTCTTTAATACTTAAAGAATAAATAGCTGTAATTCTGTAAAACTACTATGAATATTACGTCTACTCAGTCTATTCATGTATGGAAATATTTTAAGAAATACACAAAGTTTATTTTTTTATTTGTAATAGTTATAGGAATCTGCTTACGCTTTGTGAACCTTGAGCGGAAGTTATATTGGTCAGATGAAGCTTTTACGTCTTTACGAATATCTGGTTATACAGAAAAAGAATTATTTAAACAGGACTTTCAGGGAAATGTGATTACTGTTGAAGATTTTAGGAAGAAATATCAGGAAATAAATGAACAAAAAAATTTGACTGATACAGTAACTGGGCTAGGTCAAGAAGAAGCTCAATTACCGCCTTTGTATTTTGTGCTAGCTAGAATATGGAGCCAATTATTCGGATCTAATATTTGGTCTGTTAGATTACTTTCAGTTATGTTTAGTCTGATGTCAATAGCTGGTATTTACTGGCTATGCTTAGAGCTTTTTAAGAATCATTTGGCAGGGCAAATAGCAGCTTTATTGATGTCAGTTTCACCTTTTCAAGTTTTATTTGCTCAAGAAGCCCGCCCATATAGTTTATGGACATTAATGATATTAGTATCTAGCGTATCTGTGCTAAGAGCTATGAGGTTACAAAGTAAATTTTCTTGGCTGCTTTATAGCTTTACAGTAGCGCTATCTCTTTATACATTTTTATTTTCTGGCTTTGTAATTGTTGGACATGGATTATATGTTCTGGCGGTTGAAAAATTTAAGTTCACTAAAAATATAACTGCTTATCTTAGATCATCTATTTTTGGAATAATTTTATTTTTACCTTGGCTACTAGTCTTAATTTTTAATGTGCATCGTTCTTATAAAGGAATTTCTTGGCTTGCCAATCGTTTTGAAGCACCTTTATTTCAAAGATGGATTGTTAATTTGGGGATGACTTTTGTCGATTTTGGTACTGGAATGAATAGCAGTCTAACCCTACTGTATTGCTTTCCAATGGCTCTACTTTTAGCTTATGCTACTTACGTCATATATCGTCGCAGCGATGATAATGTTAGATTCTTTGTGATCACCAACACTTTTTTTATGATCATATTCCTTGGCTTAGTAGACCTAGTTTTGAAAGGTCAAAGGTCAGCAGTTACAAGATATATGATCCCATTTTATATAGGTGCTCAAGTTTCGTTAGCTTACCTATTTACATACAAGCTAAGTTCTGATCATATCAATAGACTACAAAGACAGATATGGCGATCGCTACTAGTGATAATATCTATATTAGGAATTACTTCTTGTATACTCATTAGCCAGCCTGATATTTGGTGGAACAAAGGATCAATAACCGACAATATAGCTCCTTTAGGTATTGGCAAAAGTACTGATCAAAAAGTTATAGACTCCATCAATCTAGTTGACAGTGCTAGTGGACTAAATCGCAAGCTTATTATTAGTGACTCAGATTCAGGACAATTAATGTCACTGAGTCATCGCCTTAATCCTAAAGTAAACCTGCTGTTTGTAAAATATACTACCAGACCTTACAATATTCCTAGGAATTTTGATGAGATATTAATCTTTGCGCCTTCTCAAGGTCTATTAGATTGGATAAAGACAAAAAAATCCTATAACTTATCTCCAGTTGCTCAATACGGTCAAAGCTCATTTTGGAAGCTGAAAATTATTGATTGATAGCGAGTTCTGATTAAAAAGTTTACTAGATTTAATTTTTTCAATTCTTAAAAGTGCCCTGCTACTTGTAAAAATTGGTGTAACAACAAATTGTGATTATTTACGCCAAATGAAGATATTACAAATTGGGACGAGTTGGTTTCTTGATGATGCGGGCGGATTGGCAAGAGTTTATTATGGCTGTGTCAATAACCTGCCGATCGCTGGAGTCGAAGTGTCAGGACTAGTGACAGGTTCAGAAAATATTAAGCAAAGTTCTGCTGGAAGGGTAGAAGCATTTGCGGCAACTAATAGCTCCACTTGGCAGCGATCGCGGGGAATTAGAAAAGCTGTTAATCGGTTATTAGTGACTAAAGATTACGATTTAGTGGCTACGCATTTTGCGCTTTATACATTGCCAGCTCTCGATTGTTTTGGGAAATTACCTTTGGTAATGCATTTTCATGGACCTTGGGCTTTAGAAAGTCAAGCGGAGGGGGGCGGACGGATATCAACTTGGGGGAAATGGCTAATCGAAAAACTGGTGTATCGAAGAGCTAATGGATTTATTGTTTTGTCGGATGCTTTTCGACAAATCTTACACAAGACTTACAATGTGCCGCTAGAAAAAATTTTTATCGTGGGTGGGGGCGTTAATACATCGGAGTTTGATTTACCGATGACGATCGCTCAGGCAAGAGAAGTTCTGGGATGGCAACAAGATCGCCGCATCGTCTTTTGTGTGCGCCGCTTGGTGCAACGTATGGGTTTAGAAAACTTAATATCAGCGATCGCATTAGTGCGACAAAGATATCCTGATGTACTGCTAATGATTGCAGGAAAAGGAGCGATCGCCTCGGCTTTGCAATCACAAATACAGGAAATGCAGTTGCAAGATCATGTAAAGCTATTGGGCTTTGTACCAGATCAAGACTTGGCGATCGCCTATCGGGCTGCTGAGATGACAGTTGTACCAACTATTTCTTTGGAAGGTTTTGGTTTGATTGTGATTGAGTCTCTGGCTGCGGGAACACCTGTTTTGGGTACGCCCATTGGCGGCATTCCTGAGATTTTACGTCCTCTATCCACTGATTTAATCTTGGAAGGTAGTCAGACTCGCCAGATCGCGCAGGGCTTAATCGAAGCTTTGTCTGGAGAGAGGCAAATGCCGAGCGCAGAAGTATGCAAAAACTACGTCAAACAAAATTATGATTGGCAAGTAATTGCTAGTCAAATGCGATCGGTTTATGAAGAGGTGCTTAGTCTCTGATTTACGCAAACGCGAATAGACAATACAAATACAGCGCTTTGCGCTGTTATAAAACCAAAGAAATTTTTGAGAGTGCCGCGAAGCGGCACTCTCAAAAATTTCTTTATATCCTTGTAAAGCCTATTGAGGCTATTCTTCGATCGCCCCAAGCGATATCAGCTTAGCCTTCTGAGCGGTAGTTAATCCCGATGCTTCAGAAATATTTAGCCCCTCGTAAGGACGCGGCTCGCGGTAGGTCTTTAGACATTGACCAGTTTGTACATCCCAAAGTTTAACTGTTTCATCACGGCTACTGCTGGCAATAAATTTGCCATCGACAGAGAAATCGACTGCATAAATTGTGCCTGTATGACCGACTAAGGTATTTACCATTTCCCCAGTCTGCCAGTTCCAGATACTTATATAAGTGTCTTCACCTGCGCTAGCCAAATTTACGCCCTGAAGATCAGAAGCGATCGCTAGAATATTACCCTGATGACTGACAGGCTCAGCAGCTAACTCCCCACTCTCCACATTCCATCGATATACATTTTTTTCACTGCTGACAAAAATAATATGTGGATATGTGGGGATCATTGCCGCATTAGGGTTTAGCGATGCGAGCTGGTCTAACGTTTGGATGCATTCGCCTGATTTAGTGTCCCAAATTTTAATTGTTTTATCGCGACTACTACTGATCATTTGTTGATCATTGGGGCTGAAAGCAACTGATAAAATTGCTGCCGTATGACCATAAAAAATACGGAAACATTCGCCAGTAATTATGTCCCTAAGCTTAATCACCTTGCTGGTTTCACCAGTTGCAAGGAGTTTACCGTCATGACTAAAAACTAGAGTACGGGCGAGATCAGGATGTTCGGTAATTGTGGCAAGACAACTGCCACTGCTGACATCCCATAGTTTAATTGTGCAGTCTTCGGCGCAACTAGCCAGTAGGGTTCCACTAGGACTAAAGGCAACTTGCCAAACATGACCCGCATGACCATATAGGGAACGAATACGTATACCTGAGTGGGTGTCCCAGAGGCGGATAATCGAGTCATCACCACCACTTGCCAAAATACTTTGCTCTAAGTTAAAGACTACGGAGCGAATAGCATTCGTGTAGCCTTGCAAGATCCGAAACTGCTGACCCGATGTGACCTCCCAAAGATTTAGCAGATGCTCATTGGAAATATTCCCAGAGGTGTCCCCTTCAAATTGATTATCGTTTTTATCAGTCCACGATCGCCCAGTATGCCCTTGAAAAGTTCGCATACACATACCTGTGTCAATCTCCCAAATCTTGACCATCTCATCACCACTGCTGCTTGCCAAAATTAGGCGATCGGGATGGAAAGCAACGGATCTGACCCAATGGTTATGTCCTGTCAAGGTTTTAAAGCATTGTGCAGTTTTGAGATCCCAAAGTCGAATCGTGCGATCGCCACTGCCAGTGGCGAGGGTCGAGCTATCATGACTAAAACTGACCGCAAATACAGTGTGGGTATGTCCTACAAGGATTTTGACACAATTTCCTGTCTCTACATTCCAAAGTCGAGAAGTTCTGTCTTCACTACCACTAGCAAGGACTTTACTATTTGGACTAAAGGCGATCGACCAAACTATATCCTCATGTCCATCTAGTACGCGCAGACATTCGCCCGTATCTACATCCCACATACGGATAGTGCAATCGTCACTACTACTCGCTAGTAAATTACCATTATTGCTAAAAACAACGGCTTCAACAATATCTTCATGTCCATGCAAGATTTTAAAGCATTGTCCAGAGCGCCATAATCTGACAGTGCGATCGGCGTGTCCACTCGCCAAAATTGAGCCATCGGGACTAAAAGCGGCGGACATAACTGCGCCAATATATCCCTGCAAAGTATTTAGGCAATTACCCGTTGACACATCCCAAAGTTTAATTGATTGGTCAATGCTGCTACTTGCCAATACCGTTCCGTCATGATTAAAAGTGACTGAAACCACCCAACCCCTATGCCCTCTATAGGTCAGTAATGGCTTGCCATCACTGACTCGCCATAGATGGATATCTCCTTTGGTATCGCCGATCGCTAGTAACTTACCATCAGCGCTAAAAGCAACCGATAAAACACCGCCAATCACCTCGGCAAAGACAGACTTAATCAAAGCTGTTTTCGAGAAGTTAGCGCCGTGTAACTTTACTTCAGGTAAATAGGCTTGGCGAATTGCCAAATATGAAAAGTCCGCACCTGTGAGATCAATACCTAAGTCACAAAGCAAATTAATTAAATTGCCGCCGCCATAACCAAAGGTTGACTTGAGTTCGCCTTCAGGTCTTAGTTCCCGACGACGTAATTCCGATACATTTTGAAATATCTCTTTAGCAACCATTTGCTTGCTACCCAATCGTCCTAACAATTTGGTAAGCAGTGGCTCCAAGATTAAACGCACTTGACTTTGGCGAACATAATCTTTTGCAGTTGCTTTTACTAGGGCATAGTGACGCAAATAAAATAGTTGTTTGTTGAGTTTAGACTGAATACTTGGCAAAGCCCCAAGGGGATGCTCTTGGGTAATTTCTTGATAAATCTGGTCAATCAGGAGATTGGTCACAAACTCCATCACCACAGGTTGTTGGGTAAAACCTGCCGCAGTATGTTCAATAAGCGATCGCCGTTTTAGCGATCGCAGTGACATCATCAGATAATTTTGCTCAATGATCGGCACAATATCGGAGCGCAATTCACTAGGCTGAACTGGTTCTCGATTAATTGCTAGCCAGATCATGATTTGTTTTTCGTAGGCAGTTAATCGCTGATACTGCTGCTCAATCAAATTAGCGATCCCACTAAAAACGATTGTTTTTTGTTCTAAAAATTTACTAACGCTGCCCGAATATAAATCCTTAATCGAAGTAGCCGCTATTTTCAGAGCTAAGGGATTACCCCGATACCAATCGACAAGACGGTGTAAGTCATCTTCGACCGCCTTAAGTCCTTTCGTCTCAAGGACTTGTTCGGCGGCTGGCTCATCTAAACCCTCAAGCTGTAAAGCCCTGACAGGCAAAATATCTCCTTCTAAAGTTGCCACCTCTTCAGGCATTTCGCGACTAGTGATTAACAAGCAACTACCATGGGATACCTCTCCCACTCGCCTCAATAAAGTTCCATAGCCTTCATAGTCTTTGCGATAGGCTCCAGCATGGTCTTCGTCTTTTAGTACCGATTCAAAATTGTCCAAGACTATAAGGCAGCGATAACGCTGCAAATATTCTATAAGCCTTGAGATCAGAGCATTTGTGTCAGTGGTATCTAGCGTTTCTTTTTGGTGTGATAGAAAATTAATGATGGTCGCTAACATCTCGCTTGGTTTTTTTGCGTTATTTAGCGATCGCCACACCACAAAATCAAACTTTCCTTTTAGCTGCTGAGCAAGTTTAACCGATAGCGCTGTCTTTCCTAACCCACCCATGCCCAAAATTGCGACTAGACGACAGCGATCGTTATCAATCCATTGTTCTAATTTGTCTAATTCTAGTTTGCGACCATAAAAGAAACTTACATCAACCACTTCACCCCAATCTTGATTAGGACTAACTTCAAATCCCATCTGTGGGACAGCCGTTGAAGAATCGCCACTCATATGTTGCTTCTTGCGGCGTAAGAGGTTCTGAACCGTATTTTTAGTAACCTTCTCACCTAAAACTTCGGTCAAGTTATGCCACAATTTGTGGCTGACCAGTTTGATATAACCTGCATCATAGCCAGTGTTCTTAGCAACCTCTGCGTAGGACAAATTGTCATATACACCAAGAAATACAGACTGCTCAACGCGAGTCAAACTGCGTCTTAGCAGCACCTCAATAAATTCCAACGCCTCATCATTTGTCATAGATGCGCCTTAAATATTACGAGTATAGTCTAAATATAACTTTGTATAACTTCACTCCTGCCATTCTGAGACGTTTTATAGTCTGTGGTATTTTTATGTGAAGGTTATCTTAAAAAGTTAACTACAGCCTATTAAAGCTTTAAAAGGTGTAGAGAGATTTTTGAAAGTGCCGCTTCGCGGCACGTTCAAAAATGTCTATGGGTTTTTAAAAAAAAAGGATAAACACGTAATTCAAGTGGTTGAGGC
>JBBQRB010000141.1:0-8796 GCA_038215315.1 Pseudanabaenales cyanobacterium | reverse complement strand
CGACACAGCTGGTGATTTTCTCCCTTCTACTCCCCCCATCGGGGTGCCTATATTCCTTTTTGTCTTAGTATTTATATTGTTTCATCCTCCCATTAAAATATTTGTGTTGCGGCGCTTCGCGCCGCAACACTAATCTTTTACTGGGAGTATGAACCAGTCTAAATCCTAAGTCAAAAGGTAATATAGGAACCTCTATGTCTGTCGAAGTCGGTCAAAAAGCCCCAGATTTTACTTTGCCTAGCGATCGCGGTGATATTACCCTTAGCCGCTATGCTGGTCAATCCAATGTTGTGCTTGCCTTTTACCCAGGCGATTTTTCTCCTCTCTGTACTAATGAGATGCAATGCTTTGCCGATGATTGGACAAAGTTTCGAGAGGCAGGAGCCGAAATACTTGGCATCAGCACCGATCCTATTGAAAAGCATATTGAGTTTTCTAAGAAGCTGGGTTTGCAGTTTCCCCTGCTCAGCGATCGCAACCAAGAGGTTTGCAAGAAGTATGGTGTTGCTGGTTTATTCGGCAGTAAACGCGCCTATTGCATCGTTGATACACATGGAATTGTGCGATATAAGCATATTGAGTTTCTGCCTGTATTCAAACGCGAAGATAGCGAGCTTTTGGTCGTACTGCGTAGCCTCAAGAGCTAAAGCTAAGCGCCAGCGTTGGCTTGTGGCTTCGACTGAGCAAAGTCGAAGCCATAAGCCAACGCTGGCGGGACATTTTTATTGCCAAGTTCCTTATACCAATTCACAAAAGTGAAATCACACTTTTGCATAAGTACATGAGCAGAATTATTTACACAATTAGTCATTACTCGTTAATGGTTCCTACTATGTTGTTTGTATAATTAATCGCGTCCAGCTACTTAATATATTCCGATTTCTGATCATTATAAATATGTGCAATGTCAGTAAGAGTTTGACACTATGTAGACGATGTGTCACTATAAGTGCCATAGATTTAAAGATTAGGCAATGATTAGTTCTCAGTTATCATTATTTCCCGCGCATCCAGAAACCACCACAAAAACAAAGAAAGCCAAGTTAGGTCGCTACGAGCAAATTAAACGCGAACTATACGATCCGCACCAAATATTTATTGACGTTAACTCAACGATTCCTATTCAAAGCGACTATAAATTTATAGATTTATTCTGTGGGGCGGGAGGTATGACTCAGGGGCTTGCACAAGCAGGATTTCAGCCAGTTGCTAGTGTTGAGATAAGTCCAATAGCTTCCGCAACCCATAGAAAAAATTTCCCCACCTCTCATCATTTTTGCGGTGATATTCATGAATTTGAAACCCAAAAGTGTCTTGTTGACCTAGATTTGCCAACAGTACATATTGTTGTAGGTGGACCACCTTGCCAAGGATTCTCTGTTGCTGGAAAGCGCGATCCTGATGATCCAAGAAATCGCCTATTTAGAGAATTCCTCCGAGTTGTCTCTGAAGTAAAACCTTGGTACGTTGTGATGGAAAATGTGCCAGGTATTTTGACAATGGACAAAGGAAAGGTTAAAGAAGCAATTTTTGAAGAATTTTATTCAATTGGCTACTCGAATGTTTCAGTCGCGATTCTTGAATCTGCGGATTATGGCGTTCCCCAAATTCGCCCAAGGGCAATATTTATCGCCAATAGATTTGACTTACCCAACCCCTATCCCAAGCCTCAACTCTCTCCTAATGAATACAGACCCATAGAATCAGTTATCTCTGATTTACCAGCCCACACTCCAATACCCGAAATTAATCACGAATGGACTCGACATTCTGCTACATATACAGAAAGAATTGCACAGGTTCCTGCTGGTGGTTCTCTTTATGAAACTTTTACTGATGCCTTTAAAAGACAATATCCAAACAAACCTAGTATGACAATCAAAGAAAATCATGGTGGTACGCATATTCATCCACATCTTAATCGCGTGATTTCAGCCCGTGAGATGGCGAGATTACAAACATTTCCAGATTCATTCATTTTTGAAGGAACAATGAAAAAAGCAATGTGGCAAATAGGAAACGCCGTTCCTCCTAGACTGGCTGAATGCATTGGCTTTGCCCTTCTACCTTATTTAGAATCAATTTCAACGAGATTAGAATCTATAACTTGAGAATCAGCTAATTTTTCATTGAGCCTATCCCGCCAAGTCTCAAAGTCATACCATCCGCAACCGACACAACCTCTTTCAGCATCTATACCTTTTTGAGGTATAGATGCTTGCCAATTTTCTCCACCAGAGTACCAAAAACGAATACCTATAGGTGTCCCTCTTTTACCAGTTGCTATGCAAGTCTCGCAGCTCCTCGACTTCAGTAAATTGTGATTACCAGCCTGATCTTTTTTGAGTAATTGAAATTTTTGTCTAATTTCGGTTTCAGTCATTGTTAAGTTATGGTTTGCTTCACTTTGTCCCCAACGTTCCATAGGAAAACGATGATCAATTACCAACTCATGTGATGATCTTCCTCTATTTTCAATCACATCCTTGAATTTATAAACCTCTAAAATTCTTGTAGCTAGGTGTTCTGGAATATTCGTAGAAGCATTTGCTGCTTGGACTTCTCCAGTCCAACTATCCCAAGTTGTCTTTTTATTACAATTTGGGCAATTTTCTTTTTTAGTTGCAATTACTAAGCCAGAACGTGTTTTAGTTCCTCTTTGAAGCCCCTGAATCCCACCGCCTCCTGCATATTGATCCGAGGCTACCGTTTTACCTTCGCAGCTACGACAGTGCCATTGCTGGTCTGACAGTAATTCAAAAACTTTATATTGGGATGAATCTTTCTTTATTTTTTGTCTAAAATCTTCAGTAAAATTAATATCTTGATTCATGTAATACTTTTTATCCCTACTTCTAGCCCATCTAAAAGTTGTGAAATGCTGAGATTTAGACCATTTGCAAGACTTAAAAGAGCAGTCAAAGAAGGATTACGAACTCCACGCTCAATACCAGAGATATAAGTTCTATCTAGATTTGAGCGCATGGCAAGCTCTTCTTGAGAAATGTTGAGATTTTCTCTGCGTTTTCTTGCCAAAATTCCTAGTGCCTTTAAAGCTGTAATCTTGTTTACGTCCATAAAAGCATCTTGACTTTGTATAGACGATAAGTCTACGGACTATCTGTCACATTATTGAATTTGAGATCGTTTTTTGAGGTGAGTAAGTATTTGGACGAAAGTTATAATCAGCTTTAACTAAGTGTATAAATAATTTTGTCTATATACTTACTTACTGGATTTTAATTGGCGCAATTTCATCCGCAGGCGTAAACCCAAAAACTTGGGCATAAAAAGAGAACTCGCCATCTAAAGCCTGTTTGATGTTTTCCGCTTTGCGAAATCCATGTTGTTCACCTTCAAAAGCGACATAAGAGACAGGTAAACCCTTTTCTTGCAGAGCCTTAACCATCATCTCCGCTTGATTTGGTGGCACGACCTTATCCTCTAAGCCTTGAAAAAAGGCGATCGCACAGGAAAGCTTTTCCGTAAAGTGGATTGGCGATCGCTGAATGTAAACTTCCTTTTGTTCTGGATATTTACCAATCAAACTATCGAGATAGCGGGATTCAAATTTATGGGTATCGGTGGCGAGGGCTTCGAGATCGCAAATGCCATAGTGACTGGCTCCTGCCTTAAAGTCATCGCGAAATGTCAATGCACATAATGTTGTGTAGCCCCCCGCACTTCCTCCTGAAATCGCAAGGCGATCGCCATCCACTAGCCCTTTAGCCGCTAAAAACTTTGCCCCATTAGCGCAATCATCCACATCGACAATGCCCCAATTTCCCTTTAGGCGATCGCGATATTCTCGTCCATAGCCAGTACTGCCGCCGTAGTTAACGTCTAGCACCGCAAATCCACGACTTGTCCAATATTGAATCCCTAAGCTCAGGCTCCCTGAAGTTGACGCAGTTGGACCACCATGACTTTTGACTAATAGAGGTGGCTTCTCTTGATCGTCTCCACTAAAGTCTTTGTTTTTAGGTGGATAGAATAATCCATAGGCAGTCTTGCCATTTTCGGTCGGAAATTCAACCGATTGGGCTGCTGAAATATATTCAGAATCAATTTGCAAATCAGAAGCAGAACGTAGCTTTTGCCAATTTCCATTAGTGAGATCTAGCAAAATAATTGCTGTGGGTTCTGTTGCTGAACCTCCCGCAAAGACAACGCGATCGCCCTCACAATGTAGCCCTGAAATTGATGTAAATGGTAAATTGATAATTTGTAAACTCTGTTTTAGATTTAATAAATCTAATTTTGCCAAATAGGATTGCCCATCCTGTGTATAGGTACAAATGATCTGGCGATCGCTTGTAAAGCCATAGTTAGTCATCCCAAACACCCACTGAGGCTGTCCAAATTCAGCTTCCATTGGGCATAGCGCAGTTATCTCTACAGTATAAATACCACAAGGATTGTTAGCAGAGTTAGGAATAGAAGAAGCAAAATTAGCGACATATAGATTCCACCAACCAGTGCGATCGCTTACAAAATGAAGTCTACCATCGGTTGACCATTCAGGCTGAAAGATGGATTCATCAATCCCGCCTGCAATTAGTTGAGGGTTTTTAAGTTCCATAACTCCTACTGCCGATTCTCCCAAATCGGCAATCCATAACTCTGTGCCATCCCAAGGCATATTTGGATGATTCCAACTAATCCAAGCCAGTTTGTCCCCAGTCGCATTCAGTCTTGGCGAAGCGTAAAAGTCTGCGCCCGTAGCAAGTACTTGAATGTCTTCGCCATTGGTGGTACTGACGGCAACTAGCGTATTAATCGGTTCGCCTTCGCCCGTATGGTCTTCGCATACACAGATTAGCTTGCCATAGTCACGACTCCAAGCAAAATCTGCAAAGCGCCGCTTGCTCTCTACGGTGAGTTTTCGGGCTTTCCCATCACCGACTTTGCGATAGATACAGCGATCGCTAAAATTGGAAAAATAAATGCGACCATCGGCAACCATATATTCGCCGCCGCCATATTCATGCACTTGCGATCGCACACTCATGGAAGTCGTCGTCATTTCCGAATACTGCCCATCGCGATAGCGCATGATCACATTGCGACCACTTTCCTTTGGTCTACCTTCATTCCAATAGACATCACCGCCATCAATAGCGATCGCGCCAAGGCGGATGCTGCTAGAGACGATCAAGTCAGAGCTAATTGGTGATTTCCAAGAACCGTAGGGGGCTTTAGTCATGGGTATATATTATATGCAAAGAAGCGGCGAAGCCATTTAAACTTAGTGGGACATTTTTGATCACCAAGTGTCTAAACATTTTTGGCTATTGCCAATGCTGACGAAATGCTTGGACAACGCGATCCATGCCGACAGAACGCGAAGCCTTAAACAGAATCCGATCGCCACTTTGAACTTTTTGCAAGAGGGTCTGGGTAATCTCTTCGTGGGATGGGCAAGCAATCGCATATTTGAGGGAGCCATTTGCCCCTGCTAAAATCGCATCCGCCTCTCCGTCAGCCAGAATGATTGCCCCCTCAATCCCTAGATCAATAATGGCTTTGCCAACTTGACCATGCAAATGCTCAGACATCTCTCCCAACTCTTTCATTGTGCCGAGAACTGCCCAATGGCGGGTCGCTGGCATATCGGCAAGTTGACGCAGGGCAGCTAGCATCCCTTCGGGCGAAGCGTTGTAAGTCTCATCAAGAATCGTCACATTTTGGGGCAAGTCGTATAACTGCGCTCTGCCAAAGGGAAGATCGAGCTTGCCGATTCCTGCTGTGGTCAAACTCCAGTCAAGGTCAAGGGCTTTGAGAACCGCTAGCCCTGCCAAAAAATTCATGGCATTATGCTGCCCTGTCAATGGCAGAGTCCAAGCATAATCTTCGACATACAGCACATCATCGACCAGTCTGCCACTAATATCGCCAACTCCCAATCCATAGGTAATCATCTTGCCACGCCAAACTTGGTTGGCTGTTTCCAGCAATAGCGGATTGCTAGCATTTAAAACCGCCGTTCCATTTTCGGGCATCTCGGCTAATAACTCACATTTGGCGATCGCGATCGCTTCCCGCGATCCTAATCGACCGATATGCGCTGTCCCCACATTGGTAATCACACTTACCGTCGGCATGGCAACCCTTGCGAGTCGGGCAATTTCTCCCAATCCGCGCATTCCCATTTCCACAACCACAAAGTCATGCAGCTCTGGGGCGATCGCTAACAAAGTCTGGGCAACCCCAATATCATTATTATGATTAGCTAAGCTTTTATGAACTCTTGATGCTTGATCCTTTAACTCTTGATCTTGCGGCAATGCCGTCACATAGCACGACAACATACTGGCAATGATCTCCTTAGTTGTCGTCTTGCCAACAGAGCCAGTTATCGACACGACGGGACGCAAAAATTGCGATCGCCACCACCTTGCCAAGTCTTGATAGGCGGCTAGAGTGCAATCAACAGCTAACACAGGCAGACCCTGAGCCGCCTCTGAGTTCGCCCACTCGCGACTCACCACTGCTGCTACTGCCCCTTGTGCGATCGCCCTTGCGACAAAACCATGTCCATCAAAGTTTTCTCCCGTAAGTGCCACAAATAGCTGACCCATTACTAACTTGCGGCTATCAGAAATTACGCCTTGGATGGTAGTTTGGGTAGCGCTATCAATATTGGTAGCTGTTGCCGATGTGATGGCGATCGCTTGGCTGATCGTACAAATGCAGGTCATGCTTGATTTTTTGTTCTTAGCTGTTTCTCAAGATCATTATCAGGCTTCAGGCAACACATCATCACCAAATATTTCATCTACACAGCACCTTGCGCTGCTATAGAACCCAAAGAAATTTTTGAAAGTGCCGCGAAGCGGCACTTTCAAAAATTTCTCTGTACCCTTTAAAGCCTCAATAGGCTGTATCGCTAGTCTTGTTAGGAAATAAAACCCAAAAGAGAGAGGCGGCGCGCCGCCTCTCTCTTTTGGGTTTTGATTTGTCCCGATCCAAGTGGCGACAGCTATACACTTTTATGGGTAAACCCCAATATATCGAGTTGATATATTGGGGTTTACCCAAAAGAGGATGGCGGCTCTCCGCGCCGCCATCCTCTTTTGATACAAGTGGCGACAGCTATAATATTGGGGTTAGATGAGGATTAGGATATATTTTGATCAATGTATTGACAAAACCCCGTATATCTTTGCTATATTAATAACCGCACAAGTAATATTTGTGCAAAACAAACCAACAAAAGTTAACAAAACTTTATTGGGGTGTCGCCAAGTGGTAAGGCAGCTGGTTTTGGTCCAGCCATTCCGAGGTTCGAATCCTTGCACCCCAGTTATATTCAAAACCAAAAAGAGAGGATGTCGGCGCAGAGCGCCGACATCCTCTCTTTTTGGTTTTGTCTCAATTTTTAGCCAGAAAAATTATCTTTTTGACCACGAATTCTCGCAAACACGCGATCTGGGATATCAATACCAGCTGATCGCTGAATCGCCGCAGTATCCCAACGCATAAATGGATTAGTTCGCTTTTCTAGCCCGATCGTAGTTGGTACAGTTGGCTCGCCCCTTTGACGCATAGCCTGAGCCGTCACCATTCGTTCTTGTAAATCAACATTATCTTGATCTACAGTTAAGGCAAACTTGAGATTGCCAATAGTATATTCATGGGCGCACCACACGCGGGTGTCATCGGGCAGTTGTCGCAATTGATCTAGAGAAGCAAGCATTTCCGCAGGTGTCCCTTCAAACAGTCTGCCACAGCCTCCCGCAAATAAAGTATCACCACAAAATAGCTCGCCACCTTGGTCGTCAGTAGGTGCAAAATAATAGGCAATATGGGCATAAGTATGTCCAGGCACGAAGAACACCTGTGCTTCACGACCGCCAAAACTAACTTGATCGCCACCTCTCAAAAAGTACTGCTGATGGGGAATACGGTCGCGATCTTTTTGACCACCATAGACAACTGCGTTAGGAAACTTCTTGATCAGAGTCGAGTTGCCGCCCACATGATCGCCATGATGGTGTGTGTTAAAAATCGCCACTAGATCTGCCCCTAGCGCATCTAACTGAGCAAGCACAGGCTCTGCGATCGCTGGATCGACTACCGCCGCAGTATTAGTATCTGGATCGTGTAAGACAAAAACATAGTTGTCATTTAAAACAGCTAAACGATGAATGTTCATGGTGTTAAATTCTTAAGCAGTTTTAATTGATTGCCTATATTTTAAAAGCAAACTCATAGTTCCTGCGTGCAACTATCTAAAGCCCAAAAAGCTGTGGCGCACGCGCAGCGTGAGCCACAGCTTTTTGGGCTTTAAGTTTTCTTTTGGATACTTACTTAGACTGAAATATGGCGATCGCAGCTTCTAATCGTGAGGAATAATTTTTAGTAAACTCCTCAAACCATAAACCTTCACCACAAAGCGGATCAAGTTTTTCTAACCATTCTTCCGCTAATTTTGTGAGCTGGGCTAGATCTTTAGACTTTTGCTGTTCTGAAACCTCTTTTAAATCTTTGGCGATCACAGGAGAAGGGCTATTTGATCGCACTTCAGAAACTGGTTGATTGCTCTTCCGTAGATCATTGAGCAAGCCATCTAAAGAATTAGAAGTCGAGGATATCGGCATCTCATTGATTTTGACTTGCTGTTCGACTACTGAAGGATTACTTGATTTGCCCTCAAGTTCATTAACTTGAGGACAAATCGGTGGTTTATACTTGCCCTGAAGTTCTTCTAGGATGGACTCAAGAGATTCCATTTGATTTATTTATTACTAAATTAATATTTTAATTACAACACTCTTGAAAAAGGGCTAAGTA
>JBBQRB010000140.1:0-8826 GCA_038215315.1 Pseudanabaenales cyanobacterium | reverse complement strand
AATATTGATCTCTCTCTCTCTTTTTGTTTTTTTTTCCCTAATATTTTTTTTTTTCTCGCCCCAATCTTAAATATTCACAAACCACCACACTTTGCTGGCCCGCCCCCCGCCCCCCAACTCTCTTTTGGGTTTTGATTTTGTCCTAACATAACTGGCTATATCTATATAAATTTCAGCAACTGTCATCATGAAACTAATTTTGGGATTTGCAGATCCTTCAGATCTGCAAATCCCAAAATTAGTTTCCTAGAATTATAGTGGTCATTGATTTTTTGGCAACAAGAATTTGATAGCAATGCGATCGCCTTCTTTTAAACCAATCTCCTTAGTTAGTCCAGCCCTTACTTCAATCACATTGTCGGCAACTACCCCATTTGCTGGATAAATCGGGCAGGGATCGCTCTTGCACATGGAGACATTACTCGCGATCGCCTTAACCTCACCATCTAGCAAAAAAATAATATCCAATGGCGAAGGTGTGTTTTTCATCCAAAAGGCAACTAAACGCGCTGGTTGATAGGGAAACAACATTCCCTGATCGTCTTTTAAGGGTGGGCGAAACATCAGCCCTTTTTCCTGCTGGCTTAGTGTAGCGGCAACCTCTAGCTGAATCTCCCGACCTAAGATATCGGCGATCGCGGTAACTGGTAAATATTGAGCTAATTTGGCGATGTCTTGTGGTTTGGTTAAGGGCTTTTGAACTTCAGAAGCTTTGGGGATCGCTGGCACTGATAGCGGCGGCGAAACCTGATCAGAATTAGCAGGTACACAGCCCATTAAGCATAAGCTAAGGCTAAACATTACTACTTTTACAGAAAGTCTTTGGATTGAACTGGGGGTAGGTGTGTCACAATTTCTAGAAGTATTGCCAGTCATATTGCCAGTCGTCCTATGTCATATCCTCTACATATCGCATTTATCTGGCACCAACACCAACCTCTCTACAAAAGTGCGATCGCAGGCAAGTATCACCTGCCTTGGGTGAGGTTGCATGGCGTAAAAGATTATTTAGATCTAGCGGTGATGTTGTCAAGATATCCCAAGCTACATCAAACGATTAATCTCGTGCCATCGTTGATCCTGCAACTGCAAGACTATGTAGAAGGAAAAGCATTTGATCCCTATCTAGCCCTGACCTTAACACCAGTTGACACCCTAACGCGATCGCAAAGACATTTCATTGTTGAGCATTTCTTTGATGCCAATCACCAGACGATGATCGAGCCTTACCCGCGCTACGCCGATCTACTAGCCCAAAAGCAAGCCTATGGAATTGAATGGTGTGTCAATCATTGGCTAGCTCCAGATTTTAGTGATTTACTGGCTTGGCATAACCTGACATGGATTGATCCCCTATTTCGAGAGACCGATCCTGAAATCGCGGCATGGTTTGAGCGAGGCAAAGAATTTACCCTCGCCGATCGCCAAAGAATTTATAGTAAACAGCGTGAAATCATCGCTCGCATCTTGCCGCAACATCGACAAATGCAAAAAGACGGGCAACTAGAAATTACTACCACACCATACACACACCCGATCATGCCTCTGATTGCCGACACGCAAGCAGGTCGGATTGCCGTGCCGCAGATGTACCTGCCCAATCAGCGATTTCGCCATGAGCCAGACATTACTCTCCATCTCGAAAAAGCTAAAGAGTTATATCGCCAACACTTTAGCTGCGATCCTAGAGGGCTATGGCCATCGGAGCAGTCCGTTAGCCCCGCAATTCTACCCCATGTTTCTAAGCAAGGATTTTCTTGGCTCTGCTCAGATGAAGGGGTACTCGGTTGGAGTCTTGGTCACTATTTTCGCCGTGATGAACGCGGCTCGATCAATGCCCCGCACTTGCTATATCAGCCCTATCGCCTCGAAACAGTACATGGGGATCTCGCAATTATTTTTCGCGATCGCCTGCTCTCGGACTTGATTGGTTTTAGCTATGGAGCCTTGCTTCCCCAAGCTGCCAGTGACGATCTTTGCGATCGCTTGATCAAAATCCAGCAGCAGCAAAATGAATATCTTGCCGAACATCCAGAGGGGCAGCCTTGGCTAGTTACAATCGCCCTAGATGGCGAGAACTGCTGGGAGTTTTATCCTCAAGACGGCAATCCATTCTTAAAAACACTGTACGAAAATCTCTCCCAAAATGAAAACCTAAAATTAGTTACCGCTTCTGAGTACCTAGAAAAATTCCCACCCATAGAAAAAATTCCGCCCCATCAATTGCATAGCGGCTCATGGATCGATTCTAGCTTTACAACTTGGATTGGCGACCCTGTTAAAAATCGGGCTTGGGAGCTGCTAGCCGATGCTCGTCAAGTTTTAGCGATACATCCTGAAGCCACACCAGAAAACAATCCTGAAGTTTGGGATAGCATGATGGCGGCCGAAGGTTCGGATTGGTTCTGGTGGTTTGGCGAAGGTCATAGCTCTAATGACGATGCCATGTTTGATCGGCTATTTCGTGAACATTTACAAGTAGTCTATCGCTCCCTCAATGAGCCTGTCCCCCACGCGCTACTTTATCCCCTTGAACCCCATGATGTGTCCACTAGCGATCGCCCCACTAGCTTGATTAATCCGATTATTAATGGCAGATTTGAGAATGATGACTGGCAGGGTGCTGGCAGAATTGAAGTAAGTGGGGCGCGTGGAGCCATGCACCAGAATGCTCCCGTCAAGCGTCTATGGTATGGATATGATCATTTTTATTGCTACTTACGTCTAGAATTTAGTAATCTAGAGAGCATCGCTCAAAGCAAACTGCATCTGTTGTGGTTTTATCCAAGTCGGATGCACCCTAACAGTCCAGTCAAACTCTTAGATATGCCTGATGTATCTCCCCTAAATTATTTGTTTCGCCATCATCTAGCGATCAATTTTGCCGATAAGTCAGTTCAGCTTCAAGAGTCAACCGAAAAATTTCAATGGGAAACTATCGCAACTCATACGAAAATAGGTTTTGAGCAATGTCTAGAAATCGCACTTCCTTGGAGTGATTTGGCGGTTAAACCCCAGTCTCTGGCAAGGCTAGTAATTATGCTCAGTCAAAAAGATCATTTTCAAATGTCTTTACCTGAGTACACGATTATCCCTATAGAAGTACCATAAAGTTTCGTATTTAGCAGAGATAGCAGTGGAAAAAAAAGAAAAAACCAGTATTGAGTCAATTGTCGATCAGGCTTTGCAAGATGGCTATTTGACTCCAGCTATGGAAGCAGAGGTGGGGCGGATCTGTGACAGCGCGTTTGAACTCTCGGTTGAGGAGTACATGGCGCTCGATCGCTTGATGGGTTCATTGCTAACGGGTGAAGTGGTTGCAGTTCCTCGCAAGCAATTTATCAATGTTATGGAAGAGCTAGTATTGAGCGAAGCGGTGGCAAGGGTCGCCGAAATCGAAGCGAATAGCAATAAGGTCTTAGATTTAGGTGATATTGCCGCCTACGCGCTCAATCGCTTGCCGCCGCTATACGCGACTACGGAGCAAGGCGCAAACTATCAAAGGGATCGCGCCCTTGCAGATTTGCAGCATCTAATTTCTTTACAGGTCAAAGAAGCGATCGATCGCAACCTAGATCGTCCAGAATTTTTCCCCGATCGCTCTGTTTTCGGCTCCGTGGGCAAAGATTCTGTATTGTCACAACTCAGCAATTTGCTCCAAGCCTACGCTCCAGACTTTGAAGAAAAGACTTAAATACGCATTACAGCGCTTTGCGCTGCTATAAAACTCAGAGAAATTTTTGAAAGTGCCGCTTCGCGGCACTTTCAAAAATTTCTCTGTACCCTTTAAAGCCTCAATAGGCTGTAAACGACAAAGCAGGTTGGCGGCGCGTCGCGCCGCCAACCGCTTTTGGGTTTTGATCCAAATAGCGCGATTAAATAAAAGAGTGCCGCGCATCGCGCGGCACTCTTTTATTTAATCGCACTACTAAGATCGCTAGGCGATAGATTGTCATGAATAATCTGCCCATCCCGAAACCAGATGATCCGTTGCGTATTTCTTGCCACATCAGTCTCATGGGTGACCATAACTACGGTAATACCGCTAGCGTTTAATGTGCCAAAAAGTTCCATCACCTCAGCCGTAGTATGCGAATCCAAAGCTCCCGTCGGCTCATCAGCAAGTAACATCACAGGGTTGTTGACGATCGCTCTGGCGATCGCTACTCTTTGCTGCTGTCCTCCAGACATTTGATTGGGGCGATTATTGAGGCGATGTCCCATTGCGACTCGTTCTAAGGCGGCGGCGGCGCGTTCCTTTTGTTCTTTGGGGCGAATATTGGCATACGCCATCGGCAGCATTACATTTTCAAGGGCTGATAGCTGCGCTAGTAGGTGATATTGCTGAAATACAAAACCGATTTTAAGATTGCGAATTCCTGCTAGATCGCTTTCTTGCATATTTGAGACATCTTCTTCATCCAGAAAATATTTGCCTGAAGTGCTGCTGTCGAGGCAACCAATGATATTCATACAAGTGGATTTGCCTGAACCTGAAGCACCCATGATCGCGCAATATTCACCTTCTTGAATCACAAAGCTGACGTTATCCAAGGCTTTTACTAAGGTTTCATGATCATTCTCTCCGTAATATTTACAAACTTGCTGAAGTTCAACAATCTTGCGCTTAGATTTACTTATTTCTGGTAAGGTCGCGATCGCATCAGAGGTAATCATAGATTTTTTAACGAATTTTTATAGGGAAATATGAAACCAATTTTGAGTTTTTCAGCGTCGTAGGCGCTGAAAAACTCAAAATTGGTTTTTTGATCAAATACTTCTGAGCGCTACGATGGGATCTAACTTGGCAGCTTGTTTGGCAGGGAAAATGCCAAAGAACAGACCAATCCCCCCCGATACGCCGACAGCTAAGCCGATCGCTCCTAGTGATACACCTGCCTGTAGTGGGGTAGTCGCTGCGACTAGCAGGATGCCACCAATGCCAATTCCAGTCCCAATTGCTCCACCCAAGAGCGATAAAATCACAGCTTCGATCGTAAATTGAGTGAGGATATCGCTAGGAGACGCGCCGACCGCTTTGCGAAGTCCAATTTCTTGGGTGCGTTCGGTCACGGACACTAGCATGATATTCATAATGCCAATGCCGCCGACTAGCAAAGATATGCCTGCGATCGCCGCCAACAAGATCGTCAAGGCTCCCGTAATATTCCCAACGATTTCGAGGGCATCCTGTTGTGTACGCACGGTGAATGTATCTTCAGCATTGATGTCTGAGGTGCGATGCCGCAATCTTAGCAAATTCGAGATTTGGAACTGCGCGGCTTCCACATTGTCATTACTGGTCGCGGATATATTGATTACTTGAATCGCCACGCCATAGGGTGAGGTTTTACCTGTGATTTGATTAGACATGGTGGTAATCGGTAGAAAGAGCGTGTCATCTTGGTTAGTGCCGAGGAAAGCACCCTTCTCTGACATGATGCCGATCACTTCATAGCTGGTGCTGCGGATTCTTATGGATTGACCAATCACCTCGCCATCGGGAAATAGTTTTTTGGCGATCGCGGCTCCGATAGTCACCACTCTTGCATTGCGTTTGACATCATCTTCACTGAGAAATCTACCCGCACTCACCTCCGCATTTCTGACGGTGGCATAGCCGTCGGTAGTACCAATGAGGGTGGCTCGTTCGGTGTTATTGCCCGCGATCGCTAGCTCTGAGCCATTAACTTGTGGTGCGACTCCGCGCACAGTCGGTACTTGGGTGGCGATCGCCTCAGCGTCATCAAGTACCAGACGATTGGGCGGCGCGATCACATTGCGCCTTGCATTGTCAGTGCCTGTAATTAC
The DNA here is from genome assembly GCA_038215315.1 of Pseudanabaenales cyanobacterium. Taxonomy (GTDB): domain Bacteria; phylum Cyanobacteriota; class Cyanobacteriia; order Pseudanabaenales; family Pseudanabaenaceae; genus Pseudanabaena. The sequence continues at coordinate 3,015 of JBBQRB010000140.1, read as the reverse complement.
AAAAATTACATCGGTTCCAAGGGATTGAAACTGCTGTGAGGCATACTTTTGAGCGCCTTGACCAATACCCACCATCAAGATCACTGAGGCATTGCCGATGATGATTCCCAGCATCGTTAATGTGCTACGCATCCGATTAGCGGCAAGGGTTTTGCCCGCCATCCTAAAGCTTTCCCAAGTATCCATTCTGTAACGTCCTTTAAGTATTTCTAGTCTAAGCGCTAACGCTTGTTCTTGACTTCAACCATTGGACAATGTTTAGCGCTGTCACAAAACCCAGAAAAAATTTTGAAAGTGCAGCGAAGCTGCACTTTCAAAATTTTTTCTGTACCCTTTAAAGTCTCAATAGGTTGTAGGACGCAAAACCAGAAGACGAGTTGCAGCGCCTTGCACAGCAACTCGTCTTCTGGTTTTGTGGCGACAGCTATAAATATTTATGTTGTGTACTCAGCGTTGATCTTTACATAGTCATAGCTGAGGTCACAACCCCATGCTGTGCCATCACCATCACCATTGCCGACCCCGACATTAATGATCACAGTATCGCTTTTGAGGTAGTCACTGGCGGCTTGGCGATCGTAAGCTTGTGGCGTGCCGTCCTGCATCATCACAAAGTCACCTAATTGAATATTTAATAAGTCCTGATCAAAATCTACGCCCGATCGCCCTGCGGCGGCAGCAATCCTTCCCCAGTTCGGGTCATTGCCAAATACAGCCGACTTGACAAGGGACGAACCAACAATCGTTTTAGCAATTTGACGCGCCGCGGTCGTGCTGGATGCTCCTGATACACTCACCTCGATCATACAAGTTGCGCCTTCACCATCACGGGCGATCGCTTTGGCTAGGCTCATACAGACCTCCTTGAGCATCGCTTGCAATTGCTGTGCGGATTCAGAATCTTCGTTATCAATAGTTACCCCAGACTGACCATTGCTAAGGGCTAGCACCATATCGTTGGTACTCGTATCACCATCAACAGTGACTTGGTTGAAACTAGCATCAATGGAGCTTGACAACATTTTTTGCCATAGTTTTGGCTCCACATCAGCATCACAGGTGACAAAGCCCAGCATCGTTGCCATATTAGGATGGATCATGCCAGACCCTTTACAAATACCGCCGATCCGAACAGGTTTACCGTCAATCAATGTTTCTAGGGCAATACTTTTCGGTACTGTGTCAGTGGTCATGATTGAGCGTGAAGCAGCTTCGCCACCGTCAGCAGAAATTAGGGGCGCAATCTTGGTTATTCCCGATCGCATTTTGTCCATTAACAATTGCTTACCGATGACACCAGTTGAAGCGACCAAAACGCCATCTTCAGTACCCAGAGCTTTTTGGACTAGTTCTGCACATTCCACCGCATTTTGCCAACCCTCTGCGCCTGTGCTGGCATTGGCTTGTCCCGCATTACAGAGAATGGCACTAACTTTTCCACCTTTCGCTAATACTTCGCGGTTGAAGTCCACACAGGCGGCGCGAACGCAGGACTTGGTAAATACCCCTGCGGCGATCGCTGGTACGTCCGATGCGATCAAAGTGAGGTCAGGTGCGCCCGATGGTTTGAGTCCTGCCGTAATTCCTGCGGCTTTATAGCCTTTTGCTGCGGTCACGCCGCCTGCAATTACTTGCCAATTTGCCATGATTTGATTGATTTCCTCTGTTATTACTGGTTGAATCTACGCTAAGCGCCGATTGACCTTTATGAACTTTATTAAATTCCCGTAAGTTTAGCGATCGCCCCTTCTAATGAACTTGGTAGCGATCGCAACAACTTACGTTTTTCAAAATCTACAGGCACAAGAGTCACCGTTGCTGTTACACATAGATCTGTTTTTGTACGAATTTGATATTCCCAGTTCAACCGAATCTTATCTGGCACTAGGCGGGTCATCACCAAAACCGTGTCACCCATCCGTGCTGAGTGATGGTAACGCAATGACATCTCAGCGACGGGCAAATCAACGCCTGCGGAGATTAGTTCCTCAAAGCTCATGCCTACTGTCCGCAAGCACTCCACTCGCGCCTCCTCCATCCAAGTGAGGTAGTTGCCATGCCAGACCACGCCAGAATAGTCAGTATGGTGAGGATAAACAATTACTGGATAGTTAAACCATCGCTCACTTTGATTAATTGCCGTAGTTGATTCAAATTTGGTGATGTCGTTGGTTAAGGTGTTGGAAGATAGATCTGACATGGTGTTATTACCTTTAATAATCAGAGTTTTGTAGCTAAATTAAACCCAGAATCCAAAAAGCTGTAGCGCACGCTACAGCTTTTTGGATTTTAACAGGCGGCTTCGCACCCTATTATCTAGAGTAAATTTTCTAAGCGGCGGCGCATCATCGCAATTACAGGATCTTCAATCTCATCTTCTACTTCAGGACGCGCTGAATCTTTTTTATTACCTTCAGGCGACCAGTCAGTTTTATCAACATTTTTTTCTGGTGGAACTAGCAAGGCATCGGTCGATACAAGATTTAATTCATAGCCTGATTCTTTGCAAAATTCTTTCAGATCATCATTGTCTATCCTTTCCACTGTTGGCGACAAAAAATCCTGTGCTTCAAGCAAACCAGCATAACGAATTGCATCGTCCTCTTGCTCAAAGGCGACAATGATATTTTTGCCCTCGATTTCTAACGTATAAATACCTTCGTTATCGGTGTTAGCGTTAAACAGCAATACCCAGACCTGCATATCAAAATCTCGACCATTAGAAAAGCTCTTGTATTGTATAACAAACAGCAATCCTAAATGACGAGTTGAAAGAGGCTTCGACTTCGCTCAGCCAAAGACGTATAGCTAAGCCAAAACCCAGAAACATAAGTTGCGGCGCGAAGCGCCGCAACTTACTCCCTTCCCAGTGAAAGATTAGCGGTGGGGGGGGGCGGGGCGCCCCCCGCAAATTTGACTGGGTGGGGGGTTAGTTGGGGGGGGGGGGGGGGCCCCCGGGGGTGTTGGGGTTTTTGTTTGGGGTTAGTGGTGTGGGGGTGGGAGGGGGGAGGAAAT
>JBBQRB010000139.1:0-8843 GCA_038215315.1 Pseudanabaenales cyanobacterium | reverse complement strand
GTGAGTTGACGATCATTATTACTTTTGCCACTGATCAAGCTTGAGCTGAGAGTATTATAACAACCTCGAGGGAAGAAGCTATAAGAGGCGATTTTGAGGATCGCTAAACAGGCGATCTCATTACATTAAAAAGCTCTAACCAATAATTAGGGCTTCCTGAATAAGTGTAAAAGCTTTGCCAGCCAATAGTTTCGAGCATTTTTTTCCTAAACACGTGCAAGTTTAAAGCATCTAGAGCCTCAAAAACCTTGCACTTCCGTGGAAAATCGCTAGGTAAATTTGGGAAATACGCGACAAAATACTATTTTTCAAGCTGTGTTGCCTCTAAATGCCCTCTGTAGACTTTTTCAGCAAGCCCTACTTATAGCTATGTGACTGATCAAAACCAGAAGACGAGTTGCGGCGCTTCGCGCCATAACTAGATCTTCGGCTTTTTGTTCTGATAGGATAAATTACAATTAATTTATTTAAAAAATTGGTTTACTATTGTGGACTCGATCGCTGTTAGCGCCCTAGCTCTTAATATTTTGTTAGGGCTGTTTATCTTAATGTATATCTTTCGGATTGTGATGACATGGTATCCCCAAATCCCTCTCAAACAATTTCCTTACAGCCTGATCACATTACCAACTGAGCCTTTATTATTTGTGCTACGGAAGCTAATTCCGCCAATTGGTGGAATTGATATATCACCAGTGATCGGAGTTGCCATATTTAGCTTTTTACGTGAGATTCTGCTAGGGCAACAAGGTATTTTAACAATGCTCCAATAAAAGAATAAAGTGCCACGCTTAGCGCGGCACTTTATTCTTTTTATGCAGCAATAACAGGGCTATCCAGTTTTTTTAACTGTTGAACCAAGAGACTGAGGAATAAACCAACATCAGTAACAACTCCAACGGACTCAACGGAACCACGATCGGAGAGTTTAGTGACAACCGCAGGGTTAATGTCTACGCAGACCATCTTCACACCCGCAGGAGTCATATTACCCACTCCAATAGAATGCAGCATTGAGGAAAGCATGAGAATCATATCTGCGCCACGAATTTGTTCGCCATACAGACGTTGTGCTTCTATCAAATCCATTACAGTGTCAGGCAGTGGGCCATCATCACGAATGGAACCAGCCAGCACAAAAGGAATATTATTTTTCACACATTCATACATCACGCCTGTCTTCACAAAGCCAGCTTCTATCGCTTTATGAATACTGCCATAACGTCGGACTGAGTTGATTACCTTCAGGTGATGGCGATGTCCGCCCTTAACACTCACTCCTCGCTTGAGATCAACGCCAAGGGAAGTACCCATAGAAGACTGTTCCATATCATGCACAGCGATCGCATTACCGCCGAGCAGAGACTGCACATAACCTTCACCAATCAAATAAGCTAGATGTGGCGCACCGCCAGTATGCACAACAACGGGACCACAGGAGACAACCAGTTTGCCACCGCGATCGCGAATTTGACGAAGTTCCCAAGCAATTTGCTCAACAACTAGTTCAACGCGGCGTTCGCTAGAGACACCCGCACCCATAAAGGAGAACTCTTCTTTTTTGGCATTGTCACGCGCTTCGGGCTTACGAACTGTGCGAACACCATCATAACCAACCACCACACGCTCTCCAGCGACGAGATCGCGCAGGAGCTTACAAGTTGCCGTCTTGCCATCAGGGCTGATTGCGATCGCGCCGTCCATACGTTGATTGGTACAGCGAATCCAATCGCCATCAACACAGGTATCGGTAGGATAGATTGTCGTTACATAAAAGTCATCGGGAGCAACACCGTCTTGCAAGACCAGTTCAAGACTTGCCGCACAAGTTTCGCGATCCTGAAGTACTGCACCAATTTCAATCAACTCACCCATAATCGTTTCCATAAGATCATGGGAAGGAGCAGAAATGCGGATTCTAGCGAGGGAAGTGCTTTGACGCTGTTCGCCAAGATTAAATTCTAAAACTTGAAAACTGCCACCATTGTCAGTAACCAGATCCAAGGCTCGGTTGATGATGCCAGAATCAAGCAGATGTCCTGTAAGCTCGACAATTCTGGCTTCAACACCACTTGACTCGCTACTAACTTCTGGAGGCTGAGCATTAGGAACTTCGATCGTGCGTAAAGTTAGGCACTTAGCCGCGCCTCCCGCTTTGAGAAATTCGGTTAATGGTGTTTCAATTACATTAAAACCTGCTGTGGTAATCCTCTGCCTTAAGCGATCGCTAATTTTATTCATGACCACATTGCGATCGACATTGACCGCATTGCAAGCAAAATTTACGGCATCAGCTTCTTCAATCGCAATCCGCTTATCGGCAGGAACTCGCATCTCAATCAAACGATTGGAATAGGAATCAAAAGCAGGAGGATAGTATAGTAAATAACCGCCTGTGAGTGGACAGAAACAAGTATCAAGATGATAGAAACGGTTATCGATTAGACGTAAAGATAGAACTTCCACATCTAACCATTTTGCTAAGTAAGGGTGAGCATCTAGTTCAGAGCGGAAGCCATAACCAGCCCAAAGCCAGCCACCACTGCGATCAAATAGGGCATCGCCTGCGCCTTCAAAGGGTAGATCCTTGGGAAGTTCATACACGGTAAATCCTTTAGACTCAAACCATGCTTTAAAATATGGTTCTTCGCCTTGACGTTCTTTGTGCAAAAAGCGGCTTAGTACAGCTCTATCACCCAGCACTAAACCAGCATTTGCGGTGAAGACCATATCTGGCCAACCCTTCTCAGGCGTAACTAGCTCAACATTGACGAGATCTTTGAGGACTCCATATAGTTTTTGCCATTGCTCTACAGCGCGATCGCGACTAGATTTATGGACATTACCCTCCATCCAAGGGTTGATCACATAGTCCACATCATAGTGATCGGGGGCGCACATCAAATAATTCAGTGAGGAACTCATAAGGTAAGGTAAATAATTTATGGGAAAGCACAAGATTTGACTCATTCAACCTGACTCATATCAGAAATTAAGTAAGTACGCAAAAAAAACTTAAGACCCAAAAAGCTGTGGCGCACGCTGCGCGCGCGCCACAGCTTTTTGGGTTTTGGGTTTAATTATGCTTGCCTACTTATCAGGTACTTGCGCCAAATATTGTCATATGTAGTAGTCGTTAATCATACCTAATAATCTACCTCCTGCTCTGCGAAGGAAAGTTATCGTATCCTGATAATTGCTTTATAGCTGTTGCCAATTGCATCAAGAAGGTGGCGGCGCTCCCCGCCGCCACCCTCTCTTGGATTTTGATATACACCTAAATTTTGAGGGAATTCTGAATCAGTTGACGAATGCTAGAAAATCCTCGCTTGAGACGATCAGGCTGATCGTAGAGCCTAGCAATCAGCAGTACTCCTTCTAACATAGTTAAGATCTGTTCAGCGAGCAAGTCAGGATCAGTTTGATCGCTTAACTGTTCTTTGCCATCGTGCAGCATTTGAGAAAATAAAGATTGCCATTCGTCAAACACTTTTTGCAGATGTTCTCGGAATGTTTCGTCATATTCAGCGAGATCGACAATCAAGTTTCCCAGCAAACATCCTGCACAGTTAATTTCATCAAGATGCTTCGCCTCAATTTTCTCAAGTGTCAATAAAAGTCTCTGGATTGGATCGTCGGTGATTTGTGAAGCACTTAAGAAAGCAGTATCTCTAATTTTTTGCCATTGAAAGTCTATCAGAGCATGGGCAAACTCATCCTTAGATTGGAAATAATTATAGAAGCTGCCCGATGAAGCTTGGGTCGCTACAAATAATTCCTTTAAACCCGTAGATTGTAATCCCTGCCTATGTACTAAATCGATTGCTGAGGAAAGAATGTCTTCACGGGTACGCTTGAGATTTGCCATAAACTAGACGACTTGCATATCACGCAGAAGGATTACTAATTTTGGCTTCGCTGCATAGATACACCAGATTGAGAACAAACCCAGATTTTTTATAAAAGCCCCGCGAAGCGGAGCTTTTATAAAAAATCTGGGTTTGTTAGGGATTTGCTGTAAACTCCCCTACAGCGAAGCCTAGTCATACTACCATTTTTTATAAGCAAGAAACTTGCCGTTCATGGTTACCTTAACGCGATCGCCTTTAGGATCTTCCACTTTGTCAATGTCAAGAGTGAAGTCGATCGCGCTCATAATGCCATCGCCAAACTTCTCATGAATGATTTCCTTCATCGGATATCCATAGACTTGCATGATTTCATAGAAGCGATAAATCAATGGATCGGTCGGGACAACTGCCCCCAAGCCTTTACTGGGATAGGAACTAAGAGCAGTAACAATTTCTTCTTCAAGCCCAAGAGCTTCCGCAATCTTGACAGCCTGCTCAACGCTAGCACTGTTTTGCCCATAGAAGACAGAGGCAATCCAAACTTCGTCTTGCCCCAATAATTTTTCGAGGTCAGCAAAAGTGATCCCCTTAGCTTTTTTGGCAGCTAGAAGGATAGAGGTAAAATCTGGAAATTCAATGGTCATAATGTCTCTATTTTGATGGAGATGTAAAGGTACTTTTAATTAGATTCTTGAAGCTTCCACAGCACGAGTTTCGCGCATGAGATGATCTTCCATTTCCGCTTTGAGATCGTGATAACCCGACTGTTGATCGAGATTTTCACGCGATCGCGGACGTGGGAAAGGCACATTAAGGATTTCATCAATCCCTGCGGCAGGACCCCGCTTCATCATCACAATTTTATCGGAAAGGAGCAAGGCTTCCTCAATACTATGGGTAATCATTACCACGGTTTTACGCTTCTGTTCCCAAATGCGCGCAACTTCATCTTGTAAGAATCCACGGGTGAGGGCATCGAGTGCGCCAAAAGGCTCGTCCATCAGTAGGATTTCTGGATCGATCGCCAAAGCACGGGCAATGCCTACACGCTGTTTCATCCCACCAGAAAGCTCATGGGGATGTTTTTTCTCAGCACCAATTAGTCCCACCAATTCGATATATTCGTATACACGACTCTTGCGATCGGCTACGGACATCTTTGGGTAGACGGTTTCAAGCGCAAAGTGTAAGTTTTCGGCAACCGTCAGCCAAGGCATCAGCGCGTAGTTTTGAAATACGACACCGCGATCGGGTCCTGGAGCATAGATTTCCGAACCATTGATTAAAATCGCGCCACTTGTAGGATTGGTTAATCCTGCAATTAGATTCAACAATGTGGACTTACCACAACCAGAAGGACCAATGATTGAGACAAAGGTATTGGGAGCAATGTCAAAACTGATATCAGCAAGCGCAATATAATCCTTAGATGTACGGCGGGTGATCTTATCAATCAAACCACTCCGACCACGATAAACCATTGATATATCGCGCACGGATATCTGCGCTAGATCTTGCCCTTGTTGAGTAGGTGAATTATTTTCCTGTTCCATAGAAAGCATCATACGGCCCTTCCAAATGAGACCCAATGCTGTAAAAGACCGAATAGGCGATCAATAATTAATCCGATCGCCCCAATCAAAAGAATTGCCGTAATGATGCTGGTAATGCTGAGGTTATTCCATTCATTCCAAACGAAGTAACCCACGCCTGTACCACCGATTAAGATTTCTGCGGCGACAATTACCAACCATGCAATGCCTGCGCTAATTCGCATTCCTGACACAATGCTAGGAGCCGCCGCAGGTAAAATGACTTTAATAATTGTCCGCCATTTCGAGGCTCCTAGAGTGCGCGTGACATCGATATAGCTAGGGTCTACATTGCTCACACCAAATTTAGTGTTGATCAAAGTCGGCCACAAACTCGTAATCGCAATTACAAAAATAGCTGTACTTTCAGAGTCTTTAATCAGACCTAAGCCAATTGGGAGCCAAGCTAGGGGAGAGACTGGCTTGAGGATTTGAATAAAGGGATCGACAGCTTTGGAAACCACAGGAAATAGACCAATCAAAACTCCTGCGGGAATGGCGATCGCTGCGCCGACGGTGAAGCCGATCACTACACGCCGTAAGCTAGTAATCAAGTGCCAACCAATGCCGCGGTCGTTAGTTCCCTTGACATAAAAAGGATCGGAGACCCATCCCCAAAAGTCGCTCAAGGTTTGAGATGCAGAAGGCATGAGGGGCGAAAACCAACCAGATTTTGCGCCAACCTCCCAAAACATTAATATTGAGCCGAGTATTAGTAGAAACAGAACAAAAGCTTGTAAGTCCTGATTCGGCAATACAGTCTTAATTATCGACATAACTGGATTTGATCGCGATCGCAGCTTAGCCTTTGGGAGAGAGTAGTCCATAATTCTCTTAGTATTTGAATTAATATTTGTCTGTACTTGGCTACATAGAAATTGCTTAAGTAGGCAAGCATAATTAAACCCAAAACCCAAAAAGCTGTAGCGCACGCTGCGCTTGCGCTACAGCTTTTTGGGTTTTAAGGTTTCTTTTGCCTACTTACTTAATAATTATCCATACCAAAGAAAGTCTTGCTTATGGCATAAAACCAGAATATGAGATGCGGCGCGAAGCGCCGCATCTCATATTTTAGGGTTTTGGGAAGTTTTAACCGCAGCAAGTAATTCTTAAATGGTTTCTTAGACCTTAAATTTCTTGATCTGTTCTTCGATGTAGACTTCAGGCTGGGCAGGGTCGAAGGAGTCAAATTTCAACTTTTCAATGCGCTCAGTTTCTGTCGGCGGAGTTTGTCCCAGTTCTTTAGCCAACTCACTAGCAAGGTCAGTAAGATAAATACTCTGAGCGATAGTCTGATAATCAGCTTTATCTTTGGGCATCAGATCCCAACGCACAAACTGAGAAGAAATCCACTTTGCGAAACTCTTCCAAGGGTAGGGATCGAAACCAATACGATCAGGAATGTCTAAAGTATTGCCTTGACCATCTTCAAACTTGCCCGTCAGCACTGCTTTCAAGACTGCTTCAGGTTGGTTGAGATAGTTTTTGCCAGCGATCGCCTTTGCGATTTCTTCGCGATTTTTAGGGTTATTTGCATAGCCAGCACCATCAATAATTGCTTTGTTGATAGCGCGGAAAGTATTGGGATTAGTATCGATCCATTGTTGGCTAGCAGCAAAGGCGCAGCATGGATGTCCAGCCCAAATATCTTTGGTAAGTAGATGAATGAACCCAATCTTATTAAAAACAGAACGTTGGACAACATTATCGGGTAGCAAGAATGCATCTAGCTGACCTGCTGTCATCTTGGCGATCGCGTCAGGGGGTGGGATGACTTGAATCTGCACATCCTTATCTGGATCGAGTCCACCAGCAGCAAGGTAGTAACGTAGTAGCAGGTTATGCATCGAGAAGGCAAAGGGAACGCCAATACTAAATCCTTTGAAGTCCTTAGGTCCTTTAACCTTGCCCAAATGTTGCTTTGCGACCGAAATGGCTTGACCGTTGATATTCTCAATACTGGCGAGTTTGATAGGGAAAGCGGTGGAACCTAAGCCCAAGGACATGGAGATAGGCATTGTAGCGAGCATATGGTAAGCATCTAATTCACCTGCGATCGCCGAGTCACGGATGGCAGCCCAACTAGGCATCTTCACCAATTCCACTTTCAATCCATACTTGGTATAAAAACCCAGAGGCTCGGACATGATAATGGGAGTTGCACAGGTGATGGGAAGAAACCCAACTTTTAGACTGCTTTTTTCGATACCCGCCGCAGGGGTACTACCACCACCCACAGTCTCCTTAGCTGGAGTGGTCGCGTCGGGCGGTGCGGAAGGACAACCCGTAAGGGTGACTACGGCGGCGGCGGCGGCAACCTTAATCAAAAATTCACGACGGCGGAAGGTACTAGACTGCAAGGTATCAGTAAAAAACTCTTGTGCCTGTGGTCCGAAGGCGGCACTGAAGGCTTCCTCTACACCACCTGCCATTTTGATTAGGTCGTAGCAAATATTCTTTTGTCTTTCAGTAGCATTGGATAAGGCTCCCTGTTCTAGCAATTGCCAGAGATCTGCTTTCATGGTGTTGGTTTCCCATGTCTGCGCCATCAACTGAGCGCGGTCAGAGTAATGCCCCATCCGAATTAAGTCATTAACTAATTCGGCAGGATCACTGGGCATCCCTTCCATTACGCTCTGATGCTGGTCAATGCTATGGGGCGCGCCACAGGGACAAGCAAGATTGCTATTACTATTGCTATTGGAAGTGTTCTCGCGATCGCAAGAATAGTTGGAGATACTATCGGCAGAGTTGTTATCTATCGCCAAAGCAATCATTTTCTCAGTTATGGTGGATGTCATAATTATAGGAACCACGCCCCTGAATATAATTTACAAAAAATGACTTTTTAGATAGGTAGTTACATTGTAAATAGATTATTAAATTGAGTTATTAAAAATAAACTATCTAAATCAATAGTCCATTCATTTTTCCAATTTATACTTTTTTATTTATATATGTAAATAACTTCAAATTGTCTAATTCCTCTTTACCTTATCAATAGGAGGTTAGAAGATTAGTATAAATCTATACGAAATACATCCAATTACAGTTAAATTACAATGATAATAATGGCAACAAAACTAAATGCCAGTTTCGATCTAAAGTTTTAAATTTATCTTATAGAAAGTCCTCAAAAGTGCTGGCAAATAGATAATTAAAGTCATATTTTTTTGCAACAAACTAAATTTGAACGATACTTCCTGAAGTTCTATAAAATATTAATCAAGAACCTTGGCATAATAAAATAAATAGAAGTTAATTCGACCACAAAGCGGTCGAATTAACTTCTATTTATTTTATATTTAATCACGCCTACTCACTTATTACAAAGCTGCTTTTTATTAAATACAGCGCTTTGCGCTGCTATAAAACCCAGAGAAATTCTTGAAAGTGCCGC
>JBBQRB010000138.1:0-9074 GCA_038215315.1 Pseudanabaenales cyanobacterium | reverse complement strand
CGCTAAGGGGCTGCTACGCAGTGAAGGTAAGGAATATGTGGTGCAAGAAGGAGATGTAATTTTATTCCTGACCAGCGCATAGTCATTTTCCAAAAATTATAACTAAACCCAAAAGAGGGTGGCGGCGCGGAGCGCCACCACTCTCTTTTGGGTTTTATGTCCCGATCTGCCCAAACGAACCACAATAAAGATTTTAAAAGGGTTGCGAAGCAACCCTTTTAAAATCTTTATCGGTTCTGGATTGAGCGCTTAGCGCTGTAATTCTTGGGTAAAACAAAAACACCTAGCCATTGGCTAGGTGCTTTTGTTTCGGAATACTTTAGGATCTTTAGGTCACAGTCAACTGCTGGAAGGAACTCAGGCTTACTAGTAAATCAGACTAGCGAACTAGAGAATTAACTAATTACCTTACAGGACAGCCCCAGCACACAGCTCGGAAACCTGAAGACCCACACGTTTACCGTTACTACTATCTGATTGCATGGGCATCACCTCCTGTTTTCTAATTGGTTAATATCAAGGGTTTTTTGATGACTGGCATCAAAGGTTTATTCAACCTGTAAATCAATATAGTTGACTAGCCAAGATTTGGCAATAGTCTCAAAGGTTTAATCAAGAAATCTTTAAAGACTTCTTGACTAAACCTTTGAAGCGTTTGAGCAATTTTCGCTGCGCGATCGCGATGGGAAATAGTGCTTTCACCAATGGTGAACTTACTTGTAAACTCGCCTCATTCCATGAATTGCGATGCACACTAAAACCTTCACGGCGCGAGATCGAGTACAACAAAATATCCCTCAATCGAAAAGGCATAGCCCAATAGAAATGATAAAGCTCATTAGGATCATCAAAAAATGGACAATCAGTGAACGCTGCCGCCTCTTGGCGGGTCGGGGAACTCGTAAATGCTAGAAAAACTTGATCTAGGGCCTCACGTAATATTTTGGGAGAGTAATTTATGCTGAAGTCCTGTGGAGAGCTAGTGACAAGATGACGCACAAAAGCAACCACCGTTGTTTGAAAATGTTCCAGTCCCCAATCTAGGGCAGGTTGATTGTGAATATGCTTGAGAATCGGCTTCACAGAGCCATCAGGCTGCAAAGCATAACTTAGGGTAGTGCCTTCGCATCCTGCACAAAACACCTCCATCGCTGACACATATCGATAATCAATATCGTTGCGGAGTCCTGTGGAATTAATCAAATTAAAGAAGAAAGCTAATACTTCCCCCTTGTGTGTCAGTCCACCCGAAGGCTTATCTAGAGCAAAATAAAATCCGACAGGATTGCGCGAGCCAAAAATTTCAAAAGCACTTTCAAGAGAAAGCTGTAAACTGCCGCGCCAGCCTACATCGACTAGACCAAAGGCTTGACCGTCCAGCATTTTTTCTTGAAGTAAATAAGCCTTCAGTACTTCCCGCTTTTGTGCTGCAACCTCTAAAATTTTTTCTTGTAAAAGAGTATGTTTTTCTAATTTTGCCCTTAACTCTTTCCTTTGTCTTGGAGAGAGATTTTGCTGCCAGCGATCGCGAGAATATCCCAATGGTTCAAAGAATATCTGGGCATCAGTAAAATCAAGACACATTCGCGCCAATAGACTCTCAATCGTAAAAATGTCCGTATCATCAAACATCCATTCCCAAAAAGCTTTACTAATCTTAGTTAAACCTGGCATTCTCAGAGCTTGCCGACTGACATAGATATAGCGAAGCTCTACTTCTGGATAAATCTTTGGCGCAAGTTCTTTGGCAATTTGCAATAAAATTTCGCCATCTCTTGCGAGGAAATAGATCCTTGATAATTGCTGGGACTTTGCTTGTTGCAAAATCCAAATTACATAGGCAGTCAAAATTGGTGCAGCGACAGAAGCCGCAAGATCAGTAATAATTGATGTTTTTTGATTTTGATGTTCCTGCGACAGTCTTGTGTAACGGGAAATTCCTGCCCAAAGAGAAGTAATACTATCTATCGATTGGGCGTACTTCTGATAAATCTGTTCGTAACGATTGGGATTAGCATCGCCAAAATATACAGATTGAATTCCTAAAGATCGCGGCTGTTCGATATCTGCATGATTGTTGTTGCCCGTGTGAATTAGATCTTGTGGCTTTAGTCGTAAGTCCGTTAAGACTTGCAAAAAGAGATCGCCTTGACCTTTGGACTTGCGCCATTGACAAGATACATAAATGCGATCGCCATCTTGCCAAAATCCATGCTGCTTTAATCTTTCCTCTAAAAAAGACACAGGCAAGTACATATCTGATAGAAACATCACATTAGAAGAATTAGAAGAAGATTTTCGAGCTTTCTCAATCATTGAATAAGCTTTGGGTATGGCAACTAGATATTCAGTTTCAACTTCTAGTTCTAGTCGCTGGAGCTTATTGACGACATCTTCCTCAGCTTCCAAAGTATCTGCAACTTCTTGATAAATTTCATCAAGGCTGGCTTCACCACCTTCACAAAATAAACGCGATCGCCTTTCCGCATTAATTCTAATTTCCTTAAAAGCAGTGGCTGAGCAATTAATCCAACCATATCGCATGGCGCGATCACCACAAATTTTAAAGATCTCAGCTGGCTCAATTACTAATCTTGTTAGCAGAGTGTCAAAAATATCGAAACTAAATACTTGAGTCATATTAATTAATCACATTAGTAGATAGCCATCATAAAAACCAAGTCCCGAAAAGCCGTGGCGCACGCTGCGCGATCGCCACAGCTTTTTAGGTTTTAAGTGATAGAGTGCAGTGCGACACTGCGTTCTATCTAGGATTTAAAAAACACTGACAGCCAAAACTTATGTCTGACATCATTTACATAATGGCGCATCGCTATTTTTTTACTAGCAAATTGATCGGGATAAATGAACTGATCATCGACATTCATAATGTATTTGTGGCGATCAAGGGCAAGCCCTTGATTGCGTTTAATCGTCAAGTTGACAATTGTTTGCTCAGAAAAATAATTGGGCGGTTCACTTAGCTTTGCCAATCTCTGCACAGACTCTTGCCAATCTAAAGCATTTTTAAATAAGATAAATCCTGCATTAATTGGTTCTTGTTGTTCTTTATCTTCATAAATAAGTCTCGGATCGAAAGAGCTTTTGCAATCAGGTAAGTAATAAGTATGAGAATCTTTAGCCTCGGCTAAATCGGCTAAATCAGAACCTCCTTGAAAGAACAAAATATCAGAGTCAGTATAGAGGGTCGCGCCATCAATGGGAATTGACATCAAAGCGGCAAGCTTTTTTCCCATTGCTTGCTGTGAGGCATAGGCATACACCGAGTTTGGTAAATCTTCTCTTTGGAATTTGGTTAAAAGCTGTACATCTACGCAGGGATGAATGCTCTGAAGTAAGTTGATACTATTTTGGGTATAACTTCCGTCAGACATAATTGTGAACTGGGCTGGGATACCCACATATTTTAAAAAAGAGCGAAGACTGGCGACTTGCTCAGGTAAGTCGCGCTCGCAGGACAGAGCGTAAACTTTAATAGGGACTTGTCGAGATTGCTTAATTGGTAAGCCAGCGATGACTGAAATACTTGCTTTATAAACTGACCTGAGAAAACCACCTTGGATTCTGGCGGTATGATAACCAATGTTGACCATGTATCTCTCGTTTTTTTCAGGTTTGCTTTTTTGCTGACTGCGACAAAAAAATTATAGCTGTCGCCAGTCTTGTTAGGACATAAAGCCAATAAGTTGAGTTGTGGCGCTTCGCGCCACCATGCAATTCTTCGGCTTTAGCATTTGTGTCAAACTTTGCATTGGGCGATCGCCAGAGCAAATTTGCTTTCTCTGGTACTAGTGTATAATCGCTAAGTGTCTATAAGTTTAGTGTCTTCTCCCAGTTCTTGATACCCTTGACACTTTAGATAAATTCTGTCTCTAGTTCTGTCTAGCACCAATTTCAAAAACATCTTTTTTGAGTGAGCAAACTTATTAAAGAAAATTATTTTTTGAAGCTTTAAAATCCCACTGGGTAAGGTTTTAGATTCTTAGAAATGTTGCAAAACTCTAAGGATTGGTAAGGTTAAAAAATCGCAGATCTAACAGCGACAGACTGAATACAACCTTGGAAAATTTGGAGTTTTATGTCTTCTTCTGTATCTGATTTTGCGGCGCTTGGCTTATCCGCTCAAATTGTTCGCGCCCTAACTGCACGCGGCTATACTAGCCCCACCCCAATTCAAGCTCAAGCGATCCCCATAGTCCTATCGGGTCGTGATTTATTAGCTGCCGCCCAGACTGGTACTGGCAAAACCGCAGGTTTTACATTGCCAATTTTGCAAAAGCTGACTGACAAAGTGGTCAGGCGATCGCCAACTGGCAAAATCCCCATCCGTGCATTGATCCTCACTCCCACCCGTGAACTCGCTGCCCAAGTCGAAGAGAGCGTACAGATGTATGGCAGACATTTGCCTCTGACCTCAATGGTGATTTTTGGCGGTGTGAATATTAATCCCCAAATTAATCGCCTTCGCGGTGGCGTAGAGATTTTGGTGGCAACCCCTGGGCGACTTTTAGACCATGTGCAGCAAGGGCGTTTAGATTTGTCTCAGGTTGAAATCTTAGTGCTTGATGAAGCCGATCGGATGTTAGATATGGGCTTTATCCGTGATATTCGCCGCATTTTGTCTCTATTGCCTAAAAATCGTCAAAATCTGTTATTTTCAGCAACTTTCTCTGACGAAATTAAATCTTTTGCCAATACTTTGCTTGATCAACCTGTAATGGTGCAAGTTGCCAGCCAAAATGCCACTTCCGATCTAGTTACTCAGAAAGTTCTGCCCGTTGATCGCGATCGCAAGCGAGATTTGCTTACCCACTTGATCAAGACCCACAATTGGTATCAAGTACTTGTATTTACTCGAACAAAACATGGGGCAGATCGCCTCGTCAAGCAATTGCATCAAGATGACATTGTGTCGATGGCAATTCATGGTAACAAAAGTCAAGCAGCGCGTACCCGTGCGCTAGGTAAATTTAAGGACGGCAGCTTACAGGTGTTAGTCGCCACAGACATCGCGGCGCGAGGTCTAGATATTAGCGAGTTGCCCCATGTGGTGAACTACGAACTGCCCAATGTGCCAGAGGACTACGTGCATCGGATCGGACGGACAGGGCGGGCTGGCTCGTCTGGTGAAGCCCTCTCTCTAGTCTGTGTGGATGAGCGTAAGTTTCTCGCTGATATCGAAAAACTGATCAAGCGATCGCTACCCCAAGAGATAATTGCAGGCTTTGAGCCAGACCCTCGCGCTAAACCTGAACCAATTCAAGTTGGGCGACAACAGAAACAGCAACCAAGGAGAGATTACAACCCTTCAAGATCGTCGTCATCATCTAGCAAGCCATCAGCAAAACCACAAACAGCTCAGCCACGCAAGAGTATTGCCAAACCAACAATCAAATAAAAAAGGGCGGTGCTTCGCGCCGCCCTTTTTTATTTGATTGTTGGTTTTATAGCTGCCGCCAAGTGTACTAAGACAAATCAAAAGCCAGAAGACGAGTTGCGGAGCTTCGCGCCGCAACTCGTCTTCTGGCTTTTGTATTCTGACAAGACTGACTAAGGGTGCATAATCAGAATTGCTGGGAAGCAAGCCTCTACTTGCTTGAAAAGCGCTATATAATTTAAGTCTTGAAGGACTGATTAAAACATGGATTGTTTATGGGAATGCACCTTGGTCTCGAACTAATCGCAGCCTCGATTCGGCAACTGCATGAACTAGAACATATTGCTGCCACATCTGTATCATCTTCTCTGGGGATCGAAACCAAGAATCTTAATCTCGAAGATGCGGTTAAAGTTTTACGAGATAGCCTAACAGAACTTCAAATCAATCAGCGATCGCAACTAGTAGAACTAGAGCGTTATCAAGAATTATTTGACTTTGCGCCTGATGGATATTTTGTCACTAATGCGAGTGGCGTGATTACCGAAGCTAATCGTGCGGCAATGTTGATGCTTGGCTATCATCCAATTAGTCAAAATCTCGAAAACTTTGTTTATCCCTCCTATCGAGAGCAATTTCTAAGGCTGATTGGGCAATTACAAAGGGGGCAAAATATTAAGAGTCTAGACTTTAGGATGCAATTTCCGACAGGACAACCCTTTGATGCTAGTTTTACAATTATTAGTATTCGTGACGCAGCCGATGGCAAAGTAATTGGAATGCGGTGGTGGATTCAAGACATTACCCAACGCAAGCAAGAACTAGAGAAGTTACAGCAATCGCATCAACGACTAGAAATTAGAGTCGCAGAGATGAATGCCAAGCTGAACTTAATGGATCGCCAAATTCGGGTGGAAAGAGATGAACAGCGTCGCATTTCTAGGAGTTTGACTCGCAATGAATCAAAACTGCGGGCGATGATGCAGCATTCCTCAGATATTGTCAATATTTTGGATATTGATACTACTATTCACTATTGCAGTCCCGCCATCTTTCGGACTTTGGGCTATATGCCTGAGGATGTCATTGGGAAGAAATTCGTTCGCTTCATTCATCCCGATGATTTACCAGTTTTCCAAGACTTGCTCACTAATTCTGTAGACAATATCTCAGTATCTTCACCGATAGTGATGCGCCATCAACATATCAATGGTGACTGGGTTTACATCGAATCAGTCTGCTGCAACCTCTTGCAAGATAGCAACGTGCAGGGACTGGTGATTAACTCCCGCGACATCACTGAACGCAAAATTACTGAGTCGGCTTTACAAGAGAGTGAGCAGCGACTAGCCGCGATCGCCTCAAGTATGCCCGCCACCCTATATCGCCTAACGATGGGATCAGATAGCCATATAAAAGTGCCATTTATTAGCGATGGCTTAGTTGACTTAGTTGGGGTATCACCTCAATTTGCGGCTTCCAACCCCTATCAATTATTGGATTTGATCCATCCCGAAGACCTTGATCAATTTAAGGCGCTGATCAAAGCAGGATTTGATAAACTCGCCACTTTTCGTCATGAGTTTCGCATAATTGCGATCTCAGGTGAAGTGAAGTGGGTGCAAAATATTACACGCTATTACCGTTTAGATACGGAGACCGTTTTAGCTGATGGAGTTTGCATTGATATCAGTGAAAGAGGTGAAGCAGAGTCAGATCTCCAACGTACTAACGAACTGCTCAGAGCCGTAATTAAAGCTGTACCTGTGGCGATCGATATCATCAGCCCTGAAGGTAAGGTTTTATTATGGAATGCGGCGGCTGAACGCCTATTTGCTTGGAATAACTCGTCAGTGGGAGCTTCTTTACCAAGTTTGCCAGAGTCTCAAGCAATGGAGTTACAAGTCTCAGTCCTTGAGACTCTGGCGGGTAAGCCCTTAGACGGGTTAGCGATGACCTTGCAACTACCCGATCGCAGTTGGATTAATGTCAGCATATCGACTGTGCTAGTCCATGACTCTCTCAGTAATATCATTGGCGTACTAAGAATTGTTGATGAGTTAGGCGATCGCTCTTCCCGTGTAAATCCATCTAGCTCCAGCGATTTGGTGACATCATCGCCAAGTTCGTTAGCTAAGCGCGAAACATCATCTGATCTAGAGGCGATCGCTAGCTTTGGGATCAACAATGCCCAGACTTTGCTTCATCAATATAAGTTTGGGCAACGCAATTTTGCAGGACTAGATTTGCGGGGAGCAGATTTTGCGGAAGCCGACTTACAGCAGGTAAATTTTAGCGGCGCATCTCTCAATGGTAGTGATTGTAGCCATGCTAATTTGCAATTCTCTAATCTTAGAGGCGCAGATTTGAGAGGTGTTAACTTTCAGTATGCCAATTTACAAGGGGCAGATTTAAAGGGATCTGATTTGCGGGGTGCGGACTTAAAGGATGCAAATTTAATGGGTGCAGTAATTGAGCAATAAGTAGGGCTTGCATAATTAAACCCAAAAAGCTGTAGTGCACGCTGCGCGTGCACTACAGCTTTTTGGGTTTTAAGGTTTCTTTTGCCTACCTACTTACTTTTTGCCAAAGTTGAATTTCGTAACAAAGATGCTTATGGAAAATATTTGAAGCTTGTAAGCCTTCTTCCATTAACTTACTTAGCAGTTTGCCTAGAAAATAACGGAGAATCGCATAGATTGGTGGCACAGCGATCGCGATGAGATTAGATACATATTTTCCTGTAGAAATTCCAAAAGTTTGAAAACTTTGCACGCAGATATCTAAAGTTGGTGCGATATGTGCGGAAATGTCATCGGTCTTGATGAGCTTGAATCCTGATTTCAGCATTGCTTTATGCAGATCTTCATTAACTAAGCAATTAGAAAACATTCCTTCTTTATATCCAGCATCTTTCCGTAACATATCGGCTAATAGTACATAGCTTCCTGATGTTGCCAATATTGCCGAACCTTCCGCGATCGCTTCTGGCGACATATATTGAGTACTTTCACTAAATAAGACTAGATCATAGTTAAGCTGTGCAGAATATTTCTGAGGATTGAGAACGAACTCTTGAAAAGTATCGACATGGAATAGAGCTTTTCCTTCTGTTCTTTCTAAGAAGTTAGCTTGTTGGAGCGGATCAGGGGCTAAACCTTCAACTTTCAAGCCCTTCTCAATCATCGCGATCGCATTATCACCATTGCCACAACCGACATCTAATACTGTCTGAATATTGTCTGGCAAAAAAGATATAAGATGCTTAGCATAGGCATCTTGGGCGGCCCGCAGTTTAGTGATAGTTAATTCTTCTGTTGATGAGGGAATTGGTTCCCAATAACCATAGTGGAGATGAGAAGAACCTGTTAGATCTCGATAATACTGAAGTGCAGCATTTTGGTAGCGGATTACATTATTCATAGGCTAATTAGTATAGCGGTTTTCCACAAAAGACTGTGCAAACTGTGGAAAACTCCTGTAAGTATGTCCAGAGAAACTTTTGAAAGTGGCGCTTCGCGCCACTGTCAAAAGGTTCTCTGGATTCTATAACAGCGCAAAGTGCTGTAATACTAAACTAAAGAAGTAATGAAATGTCGCGCGCAAGGCACTTCATTACTTCTTTAGCACTATCCAGCAAATCTCTTTCTTAACTTTTATCTCCATGCCTACTAAT
>JBBQRB010000137.1:0-9089 GCA_038215315.1 Pseudanabaenales cyanobacterium | reverse complement strand
TTGCGAAAATTTTTTTGGTTTTTTGGTTTTATTTTTGCTTCCATATTAATTATAAAAAAAATTTTTTAAAACCAACCCTTAAAAAAATTTTTCTAACTCCCTCCCCTCCAAATTTTTCGCGGTGGGGGCCCCCCCCGCCCCCACGTCTAATCTTTTATTGGGGAGGGAGTAGGTTTTATATTTATGTAATACAGCAAAGAAAGCGCAAAGCACTGTATTCACGGAATTTATGGATTAACTTCGTTGATAGGTTTGTCAGTATTACGGAATTTCAATTCAGGTGGAGCATCTGGGAGATCTAGCAGATCGCGAATCGCCGTATCTAAATCCTCAAAACCAAATAAACCTTCACGATCAAATCCAACTTTGCCATCGCCAGAAATCAGGACAGTTTGAGGAACCGTACCTTTGTAATAGTAAGCCTCATCAGTTGGTGAGTAATCATTTTTTTGCAAATCCAAGCTATCAACAGAAACGGCTATTAAGCTGAGACTTTTGCCGTAAAATCCTTGAGCTAAATTGAGAATCGGGGAAAATCTTTTACAATCGGCACTGTCATCGACATAGAAAACTAACATGGCTGCACGCCCTTTCTGAAGTGATTGCCCTAAATTAATCTTGGGTGGCACAATCGATCCATTGCCTCCATAGAGTGCAAATATATTGCCATCGTAGCTATCATCCGTAAGTTTTGCCTGTACGGGCTGCACATCAGTAAAAGCAACTCCTAACAAAGCAACTAGACTCAAACAACTAGCGATCGCCACACAAAAAATTAGATTTAGAGATTGTTGCCAATTTTTCATTATTTTTTAATAGAAATTAATACGAACTTATTTATAGATTGCATTGGCTCACTGATCTGAAGGCAAAGCCTAATATGGTGATTATATATGCGTTAGCACCTCGCCACTATCGCCGCCGATCAGAATAGGCAGCGATAACTCAGTAAGTTTTTAATTATTGATGCTTCACATCTCTTAACAAGCTCACACTAGAATGTAGGCATCAGAGTCAAAAAATTATAGCTACTGACTCAGCCATCATCATTATTAATCTACATATCTGGGTTTAAAAAATGACTGTTGCCTATCCCCATAAATTTCGTGGTCAACTGAGCGCTCAAGAAATTCTTGATCAAGTTGTGCGACAACGCCCAATACATATGGTCACTCTTAACCGCTATCGGTTTAACGAGCAGCGCAGTTGTAAAGATCTGACCGATTTGATCGAAAAACTTGATGGTAAACCTCGCGACCTCATCAAAGATCTATCTCACCACATTGCTGATGAGTCTCGTCACGCTCTTTGGTTGACCGATCTTCTCTGTGACTTAGGCGAAGACATTGGCACACCACCCGGAAACTCCTATATCGATGAATTTGAGCGTCTTATCAGCAATGATACGATTGCTACTGCCGAAGATGTAATCATTGAGTCCTTAGCAGCAATCAATGTCACCGAGAAGCGTGGTTGCGAGTATTTTGCGGCGCATATTCGGGCGCTCAAGAAGGCTGAACAAACTGAAGAGAATATTAAAGTTTGTGAAACCATTGAGAAAATTATGCCTGAAGAGGTAGAACACGTGCGCTGGGGTAATCGTAAGCTTGCGGAAATTGGCAAGCAAAGCGAAGCTCTCCACGCTAAGGTTGATGCGGCAAGACGCAAGTATACTGCGATCGAACAGGCTGCCTATGAGTCTGGCATGGATATTTTGGCAGGTGCGGAAGTACGCCGTGTTGAGAACCTGATGAAGATTGCTGATACTCTCCCTCTATGGCAGCGCCCTCAATACTTAGTCGATCAGCTGCCTAAGACTCTCTTCTCTCCTGAGTTACAAAAAACTAGAATCGAGCTAGCAAGAAAGGCTTGGGAAAAAGATCCTTCTTCGTTTATTGAGAAGTTTATTCCTATGTTTTTCTCTGCAAACCTCAAGAGTACAGCTAATAAAGCTGGCACTTATTAACTGAGGCTCTAAGTATTACAAAGAAATTTTTGAAGGCACGGCTTCGCCGTGCCTTCAAAAATTTCTTTGGGTTTTATAGCTGTCGCCAGTTTTGTTAGGACATAAAACTCAAAAGAGGGTGGCGGCGCTCTGCGCCGCCACCCTCTTTTGGGTTTTGATTTGTCTTGACACAAGTGGTGATAACTATCATTCAGCGCAAGGCAGTGTCAGAATAGATAGCAGTTCGGATGATCACTAGAAATATTTCCACATATATAAAAATCTAAAAGTCTGATGAGATCTAGGATTGATAAATCTCGTAGCGCCACAAGAAAGAAGTCAACCAGCCAATTAATGCAAAGATTGGTATGGATTTTGGGATTAAGTTTCTTGCTGATAGGTCTATGGATAGGTTTAGCGAGTTCATTTACTTCTCAGCCTGTAGCCTGCGTTGATGATTCTGAAAGCGAAGCAGGAATTTATAAAACTAATCCTAAAGAAATTGTGATCGAGCCTTGGCTGGGAGAGCATAATGTCTATGCTTTATTTGTAATTCCCAAAAAATATTCAGCGAATTTAAACGAGAGCGAAGCGATCGTAAAAGTTAATGGCGTAGAGAGTACAGTCGATGCAACTGGAGCTAAGCCTTCTTTGTATAAGCAGGTAGAAGTTCCTGAAGGTAACTTGCTTTTAGTTTCCTATCTCTGGACAAGAGAGACGATCTGGCAGATTTTGCGGGGAAAGTATAGCCAACTTAATTATTCCTGTAACTGGACACTTTATATTAGGTTGTAGTGCATGAAAAAAGACTATAACAAAGCTAGAGTTAGCTAGTACAAACCAAGAAGCGAGTTACGGTGATTCGTGCCGCAATCCATCTTCTGGTTTTATGTCCTAAGTAAAACTTGCTCTACCATACAAACTAAAACCAGTCTGAAACCAGTAAGAAATAGAAAAACATGGGAAATTTTGGTAGTTGGCTAGTTAAGCTTGGGCAAAGTTGCCTATTGATTGGGCAAATCATTACCCATGTTTTGATCTATCGTCGTTTTCATTGGCGCAATACGATTGAGCAGATGTCGATGGTTGGTACTGAGTCACTGTTAATTACTCTGATTACAGCCGCATTTGTCGGCGCTGTATTTACGATTCAGGTGGCTCGCGAGTTTATTAACTTTGGTGCTCAACAGGCGATCGGTGGCATTTTGGCGATCGCCTTAGCGCGTGAGTTAATTCCTGTCTTGACGGCGGTGATTATTGCTGGGAGAGTTGGTTCCGCCTTTGCGGCTGAGATCGGTACGATGCAAGTAACAGAGCAAATTGATGCACTCTATATGCTCCGTACTAATCCCATTGACTACTTGGCAACCCCAAGAGCGATCGCCTGTTTATTAATGTTGCCCATTTTGACAATCTTAGGTTTTTTGACGGGTATGGCTGGCGGTTTATTCCTTTCCCAGTCTATGTATGCGATTCCTTCGACGATGTTTCTCAACTCGATCCAAAATCTTCTCAAGCCTTGGGATTTGATTGCCGCTTTGATTAAATCCAGTATTTTTGGAGTTTTGATTGCTGCGATCGGTACAACATGGGGGCTGACGACGACAGGTGGCGCAAAGGGTGTGGGAGAGTCTACTACTACTGCGGTGGTTACGGCTTTGCTAGCAATTTTTATCAGCAATTTTTTCTTATCATGGCTATTCTTTCAAGGTATTGGTTCATCTTTGACCGCACAAGTTTAGCCAAAGCATCTTGTGATTTTTTAGAAGTAGCTCACCGAAATAAAACCCAGAACCCAAAAACCTGTGGCGAACGCTGCGCGTTCGCCACAGGTTTTTGGGTTCTAAGGTTTCTTTTACCTAGCTACTTAGCTGTCGCCTCTTGGATCAGGAAAAATCAAAACCCAAAGGAGGTTGGCGGCGCGGTGCGCCGCCAACCTCTCTTCGGTTTTAAGAAGGCGCAAAGCGCTGTATCGCCATCAAAATTGCTAACAAATCTAGATTTTTGCTAATATAAGAAATTGGTATTCTGATTTATTGATTTGTAGCAATTCTCAAAAGCCTATTCTGCTTATGCTTTTAAGCATTCACAATCGTATACAACTACACCCTACACTTTAATCTATGCCTTCTCTTCAAACTAATTCTGCAAAAATCTATGAGAACTTGTTAGCAAGCTACCTCAAATTATCAGCATTAGAACGGCAGGTGATTCAAATATTTGCGATCGCCTATGAGCCGATCACAAGGAATGACTTGCATGAATGTCTGTTACATCTTGGGATGAGGGATAGAGATAATAATCCTTTCACGGTTGTTACAGTTAGGAGCTATGTTGAGCGGTTTATTAAATTAGATCTGCTAGTGCAGGAGCGATCGCTGGGAACTCAATGTAATCCTATTTTAATTGATACTGCAGTACGTGATTCTGTCAAAGTTGATAGTTTTGAGAAGATTGTCCTCGCGATTTCCATAGCCATTCCTGTGCCATCTTACGGAAGAACTGATTTACGGACATTTAAAAGTGAATCTCAATTTATACGCGAAGTTCGGATTGGCATCTACCGACAAGATATAAAGTTTGTCTCTAAGCAGTTTGAAGACTTCTATCGCTACGGATATTCACAGCAGAAAATCACTTTAGATACAATCTTGTATCAAGCTTGTAATAATCCTTTTGATGCTGAATGGTTTCAAAATCTAAATTCTGAGTTTTATGAAATTGGTTTGATAACAATTTTAACCAATGGAATGTTAAAGCTCAAACCAACAGATGAATTATTTAAGCTTTTAATCAATGACTTTGAGAATCAGAGTGATCGCTGCACTAATTCATTGTTAATGATTTTAATGGAACAGAGTCTATTAAGGGCTGATTTGCAAACGGCTCAATTGGCTTATGGTCGTATGTCTATTGATTATAAGGAAGCTGGAGAAGCACTTTTAGGTTGGATGTATGTTCTCCAAGGTGACTTTCAATTAGCGATCGCGCAATTTCGGCAATCTCTAAAAATGATCAGAAAAGCCACTGGTAAGCGCCAAGTTTATTTTAGCGGTGAGTCAGGGATATTCTTCATATTGGCGTTGATCAAGGAGGGGACAGCTGAAAGCATGAAGGAAGCTGAAGGATATGCAACTCTGATGGTCAAACAGACAAATCATTGGTTACAAGTTGTTTACTCCCGATTGCAGAAAGTACTCAAATTTCAATTAGGAGATATCCCCCAAAAGGAAGTACTTAGCAGTGAGTATATTCACAATCATATCGAAAGTAATTGTTTGGAAGCATTTTTTAGCTCGCTCTGTCTGTACTGGATCAATCCTGAAAAGGCAAGGGTTGAACTTCCGAGGATTCTTGATCCATTACTTAAGCAGTCCGTAAATGCTGGCTATCATTGGCTAACGATGGAAACCGCAGAGCTATTGGGCGAACTGTCGTCTAATCCGATCCATCAAAAGCACGCTCAAAAATTACGCCAGAAGAATCAAATTGCGCCAATTGTTAATTTAATTCGCCCTCAAGAAACTTGGGAACTAAGTCTCAATGCACTTCTAAATCTCAGTAAATCGCCACAAGAACAAGCTAAGTCTGCTAATAAATCGCCACAACGTTTAGTTTGGTTTGTGACTTTTAATAGAGGTGTCTGCACCATTCAGCCCAAGGAGCAGAAGATCAACGCAAAGGGTGTGTGGAGTGCTGGGCGAAACATTGCGGTGAAACGGTTAAAAGAAAATGCCCAAGAGTTTGCCTATATGACACCTCAAGATATGTCGATATGCTCTCATATTCAAGCCTACTCTTATCATGGATATTATGGGCAGAATCAATATGAATTTGACGAGGATACGATCTGCGCTCTTGTGGGACATCCATTAGTTTTTTGGGAAGATTCGCCAACCACACGTGTAGATATAGCTAAGGGCGAACCTGAACTACTAGTCAAGGCGGGTAAGAGCGATCGCCTAATTTTAGAATTTGCACCACAACTCAAGGATGAGCAGAACTTTGTTGTTATTAAAGAAAGTCCAACCCGTCTCAAGGTCATTCAAGTTAATGAGTCCCATCGCCGCATCACGGAAATTATTGGCAAAAAGAATCGTCTAGAAATTCCTGTGTCTGCTAAGGAACGTGTACTTGCGGCTATTCAAGGTATTTCTTCCATTGTAACCGTCCATTCTGATATTGGCGGTGTCGTCAGTGATGCCGAAGAAGTTCCATCAGATAGCAAACCCCATGTGCATATTTTGCCATCAGGAGATGGGCTGAAAGTTGCCGTTCTAGCCAGACCCTTCGGCAATGCAGGGGCGTACTATCGTCCAGGGGCAGGCGGGACAATGGTGCTAGCTGAAATCGAGGGGAAACGACTTCAGGCGAATCGTAATCTAAAAGAAGAGAAAAAGCTAGCCAAGGAAGTAATCGCATCTTGCCCAACCTTGAGCAATTATGAAGAACTAGAAAATGAATGGACGATTGATGATCCAGAGTTTTGTTTGGAATTATTGATTGAACTGCAAGCTCTGGGCGATCGGATAGTCTTGGAATGGCCAGAGGGCGAGAAAATGCGAATCAGTCACCGCGCAGGATTTGGTGATTTTAGAATGTCGATCAACCAAAGTCGTGATTGGTTTGCCGCCGAAGGTGAGTTAGACTTGGGCGATGATAAGGTTCTCAATATGCAGAGTTTATTGGAACTGCTAGATAAAACACCTAGTCGCTTTATTCCTATGGGTGATGGTCAATTTATTGCTTTGACTCAACAATTTCGCAATCGCCTTGATGAATTTCGCCGTCTATCCGAGAAGCACGGTAACGGTACTAGGTTTCACCCGTTAGCAGCTCTAGCCTTAGAAGACTTTGTGGACGAAGTTGGCGACCTTCGCGCAGACAAGCATTGGAAAGCCCATGTCAAAAAAATTAAGGAAATGCGGAATTTTAAACCGCAACTTCCATCAACATTGCAAGCAGAGCTACGAGATTATCAATTGGAAGGTTTTGAGTGGTTATCTCGCCTCGCTCATTGGGGAGTCGGTGCTTGTCTAGCTGATGATATGGGGCTAGGTAAGACCTTGCAGTCTTTGGCTTTAATGCTCACTCGTGCGCCTCACGGCCCGACAATGATTGTTGCTCCTACTTCTGTTTGCATGAACTGGATTGGTGAGACTGCTAAATTTGCGCCAACAATGAATGTAATTGTATTCGGAAGCGGCGATCGCCAAAAGGTTTTGGACAATCTCCAGCCCTTTGATATGGTGATCTGTAGCTACGGATTGCTGCAACAGGAAGAAGTTGGGGAAATGCTGGCTAAGGTGCAATGGCAAACGGTTGTACTTGATGAAGCCCAAGCCATTAAGAATACAACTACTAAAAGATCGCAAGCTGCCATGAACTTACAGAGTAGCTTTAAGCTAATCACCACAGGTACACCGATTGAAAATCATCTTGGCGAATTATGGAATCTGTTTAGATTTATCAATCCTGGGCTGCTAGGTTCTCTTGATAATTTTAATACTAAGTATGCCAATCCGATTGAGCGATCGCAGGATCGTGAAGCCCGCGATCAACTTAAAAAACTAATCCAGCCCTTCATTCTCCGTCGCACTAAAAATCAAGTATTGCAGGAGTTGCCATCGCGAACCGAAGTAACCCTCCAAGTAGAACTTACTAAGGAAGAACTTGCCTTTTACGAAGCCCTCCGCCGTGAAGCGATCGCTAAATTAACCAATAGTGATGCAAATGCTGGTCAAAAACATTTACAAGTACTTGCCGAGATCATGAAGTTGCGTCGCGCTTGCTGCAATACCAAGCTTGTTAGACCCGATATTCCCTTGCCTAGCTCCAAACTTCAGCTTTTTGGAGAAGTCGTCACTGAGTTGTTAGATAACAAACACAAGGCTCTAGTATTTAGTCAGTTTGTCGATCATTTACATATTATTCGCGATTTTCTTGATTCACTCAAGATCAGCTATCAATATCTGGATGGTAGTACTCCTGCTAAGGAACGCAAAAAGCGGGTAGAAGCGTTTCAAGCAGGAGAAGGAGATGTCTTTTTGATCAGCCTTAAAGCAGGCGGTACGGGCTTAAATCTCACGGCGGCTGACTATGTGATTCATATGGACCCTTGGTGGAATCCTGCTGTCGAGGATCAAGCTAGCGATCGCGCTCATCGTATCGGTCAAAAGCGCCCTGTGACTATCTATCGCCTCGTGGCAAAGGGAACTATCGAGGAGAAGATTGTCGATTTGCATCATCACAAGCGGGATCTTGCTGATAGTTTGCTAGAAGGTACTGATATGAGTGGCAAGGTAACTACTGATGCGCTTCTACAACTGATTAATGAGGTGTAGAGTTTCGGCTTCGCTCAGCCAAAGTTGGCAGAGTGAAGATCTGCCCTCATCTCCCAACCCCTTCTCCCGCAGGAGAGGGGCTTAGCAACTTCTGCGTAAGTTGAGTTATTAAGCGATCGCTTTAACTTTTTGTTCTGATTTCAAGATCAATCCATCTTGAATACGGATAATTCTGCGAGTTCTCTCCGCGACTTCATGCTCGTGGGTAACTAACACAATAGTTATTCCTTGAGAATTTAGCTCACCCAATAGTTCCATTACTTCATGAGATGTTTGGCTGTCCAATGCTCCCGTAGGCTCGTCAGCAAGAATCAATGCAGGACGATTAGCTAAAGCACGGGCGATCGCGACCCGTTGCTGTTGTCCTCCTGATAATTGACTAGGACGATTAAGCATCCGATCTTTTAGTCCGACCTTGGTTAATGCCTCCGTCGCAAGACGGTGGCGCTTTTCTTTAGGGATATTGGCATAGACCATCGGCAACATCACATTCTCGATCGCTGAGGATCGAGATAGTAAATTAAATTGCTGAAAGACAAAGCCAATGCGCCGATTGCGAATAAATGCTAGCTCATCATCGTTATAGGTAGTTAGCTCGCGATCTTCGAGATAGTATTTACCAGAGGAAGGACGATCGAGGCAGCCGATGATATTCATCAGTGTGGACTTGCCTGAGCCAGACATTCCCATAATCGCGGCATATTCTCCTGCGTTGATGTTTAGGTCAATACCTTTGAGAATAGGAACGCTCACTTCACCAAGCTGGTAGGCTTTACGGACATTTTGTAGACGAATCATAG
>JBBQRB010000136.1:0-9179 GCA_038215315.1 Pseudanabaenales cyanobacterium | reverse complement strand
AGCCTGAATATCCATAGGCATTTTCGCAATTAATTTTTTAGCCACATCTTCAGATGAAACAACGACTGACATTGTAGATAAGCGATTCAGCGCATTTATGTTGAGTTGAAATTGCAGCCTAAAGTCAAAGGCAATTTTGATATCGCTATTATCAGTTCCCCATGAAAGCGATTTTGATTCTTTAATTTGGAAGTGCCGCAAATCTGAGCCTACTCCGCGATCAATAATCAGATCATCAACAAAAGCCATAATCTGACTAAAAACACCAATTTCACCTACCTCTTGACCAATCACTTCTTTTGCTAACAATGCTATTTGATAAATAGCAAAGAAATTTTCGTATGAGTTCCCCTTTTGATTAACCTCCCCTCCACGATGCTTATTCCGTAAATAGTTAATATTTTCCTCGTCGAGATTGGCTGCAAGTTGGCTGTCAGAATACATTAAGGGTTACCCTAATATTTAAGAATATCTTCTAAAATAGCCCAAAATCGGACATTCTACACGCAAAGCTACAGACAATTCGCTAAAAAACTGACAGTTCATTTCCCTGTGAGCCTTTCCACTTCGTTAACAATACTTGAATATTTGTGCGATCGCGATCGTTCATACCAACTACTGAAACTTTTAAAAGATTTTAGCATTATAAATCGGCTTTTAATAATCTATAGTGCGATCGCGAAACTCATAATATTTAGCAAAACACAGTATTGCTAAATATTGTGTAAGTCTATCATCTCAGGAATATGCAGCGATCGCTGACGTACTTCAGCAAATAACGAAGCCCAATTAGAATGCAACAAGATCGCCTCTTCAAATTTACGATTTAGCAAACTATACTAAAATCAATCACCTTACGCAGAAACTTTAGCATGGGGCTAGAAACTATGAATAGTTTAACCATCAGCCTAGATTCCGCAATCGAACTTAGCGACGAGCAGTACTTTCAGCTTTGCCGCAAAAATAGCGATCTAAAATTTGAGCGCAACGCTCAGGGAGATATAACGATCATGGCTCCAGAAGGCGGCGAAACTGGGATGCGGAGTGCTGGCATCACTATCGACTTAGGGATTTGGAATCGCAGAAAAAAATTGGGTTATACCTTTGGTTCCTCCACGGGCTTTAAGCTTCCTAATCGTAGTGATCGCTCTCCCGATGCCTCATGGATTCTAGAAGAAAGATGGGAAGCTTTAACATTAGAACAGCGCTCAAAGTTTGCGCCAATCTGTCCAGACTTTGTGATTGAGCTAATGTCTTCTAGCGAAAGTCTGAAGACAACACAAGCAAAAATGCAAGAATATCAAGATAACGGTGCAAGGCTAGGTTGGCTGATTAATCGCCGCGATCGCGAAGTGGAAATCTATCGCATTGATAAACCAGTAGAAATTTTGCAAGATCCCGATTCCCTTTCAGGCGAAGATGTATTACCAGACTTTATTTTAAGCCTTGCAGAGATTTGGTAAAGCGATCTTCACCAAACCGTATTCAGCAGCCTTAAGCAACAAGACTTATAGAGATCGCTATCAATACTGAGTTTGACTAAACTGAGACTAACTTATCTGTCATTCTGAGGCGATCGCCAAATCTAACCCACGCTCAAAAATCTCATTGATCGCCAACATCTCACCATCAGTAGTCATGAACTGATGATCCTTAGTGGCTTTAATGCGATCGCCATTTTCTAACTCATATTCAAAGACTTCTTGATTGCCGCGATCGTGCCATTGGGCAATGGGTTGAGTGTAGACAAAGCCATTCTCATCAACACTATAGACTTGACATTCGATTTGATGCTCCACGATTTTACCAATCGGCATCAACCCATACTCCACAGTTCGCACAAGTGTATCGTAACTGAGACAGTACTCCGCAAAAATTACCATCTGATCAAAGAGATCATTAGAAATCTCTGATCTAATTCCATTTTTGGCACAGCCATCAAGGAAAATAGAACGCTGTTTTTCCATTTCTTCGGGCTTCTTTTTACCCATCGCTCGCCGCAACAAGTCAGCAGCACCAAGAGAATATCCCGCCAAATCCTGAGCCATTTTCATGATTTGCTCCTGATAGCAATTATGAGTAACGACTCCATTAGCAAGGAAATAAGGAGAACTTTGATCTTTCATTTCGATATCAAAACATTCTTCTGTTCCCCAGTCTTCTACGGAAACTACAAATACAGGACGCACTTCTTGTAAGTAAGTCTCTGTATAGATTTTTTGATATGCTTCAGCCCATCCTGTGATCTTAGTTGCATATTGCGATCGCACAGGTTTAAACATCACACCTGCTTGAAGAGAACGTTTTGCAGTTTTACGGCTTTCGCGATCTGTGTCATAGAGAGCATCAGCTAGTTCTTCCTGCATTTGTAATGATGGAATCGCAATAAAGTTACTTACTCTATCTCCAGTTAGTTTATTTGGTAAGCGAGGTTCACCCATTAACTGATAAAAACGGGCAATATCCGTAATTGATACATAGTTTGAATGTAGAGAGTAAGAAATTTTAAGACTACTCAGTAATTGGGATACTTGGGAAAGTAGTTTAGTTGAGATACTACGGAAATAAGGGTTTTGGATGTAGCATCCATCGCTATCCCATAAGCCACGCAAAACATCAATGCGATCGCATTCTTGATAGTTAACTATATCTGAGGGTAAATGTTTACCAATAGAATTAATCTTCCAACTTCTATCACCATAAATTCCATCCATGAATATGGTTAATGGTGTTGGGCGTGGCTGCGTCTTAAACTTCGCATAGGCATACCAACAACGAGTATGAAAATAACGCTTAGGTTCACCGCCCCAAGCTTCGCTGATAAGATTCGAAATCCAAATTGCAGTTTCCTCGCTGGAACAGGCAATATTAGGCGTACTAGATTTTAAATTACCATCCCCAACTAGCAAACCTAATATATAGGCTTCATTCTGATTAAGAGATTTATTGTTTTGAGAGATCGCCCAACGTTCATAAATAATTGAGCCATTAACATGAGCATTTTTAATGTTATCTAATGGTTTTAACTGATATACAAACTGATCGCCTTCTGGCGTAAGAAAACGATGCTCTGGAGTAGAGTAAATTTCTGTGCCAGTCGAAAGCGTAATCTTCACAATGGATTTAAGCCCACTTTGCCATTGCTTAGCAACCTTGGCTGACCATACACGCTTACCATCAGAAGAGAGAATCACGTCACCTTTACGAATGTTCTCAATCGGTGTACTTGTACCATCAGGTTTAGCGATTAAAGTTCCCTTTGCCAAGCACAATACACCATAAGTATTATTCAAAATTGGCTCTAACAATGCATCTTGATACTCGATCGCTTCACGACCATGCTTACGATTGATGAACTTGGGAATTAATCCTGCATCCAAAGGACCTGGGCGATAGAGCGCCAGAATTGAGGAAATATCTTCAATATTGGAAGGTTTGAGATCCTTCACAATCTGCTTCATCCCTGAAGAT
Organism: Pseudanabaenales cyanobacterium; assembly: GCA_038215315.1. GTDB lineage: Bacteria > Cyanobacteriota > Cyanobacteriia > Pseudanabaenales > Pseudanabaenaceae > Pseudanabaena. The sequence continues at coordinate 5,708 of JBBQRB010000136.1, read as the reverse complement.
TCTAATTGGAAGATACCTTCAAGATCTCCTTTTTCTAATAGCTTATAGGTTTTTTTATTCGCCTCAGTGGACATATCTGGAGCGATCGCATCGATATGAAAATTTGGATCTTGATTTTGACGAATCAAGCTACTTGTATGTTCTATCGTAGTTAAGTTCCGTAATCCTAAGAAGTCCATTTTTAATAGACCCAGAGATTCCAAATCTTCCATTGTATATTGTGTGACCACTTGCCCTTCATTACTACGCTGTAATGGCACAACTTCATCCAATGGAAATGGTGAAATCACCACGCCCGCCGCATGAACACCTGAACTTTTATTCACACCTTCAATTCGCATTGCCATATCAAGCCATTCAAAGACCTTGGCATCATTTCTATAGCGATCGCGAAATTCTGGTGCTGGTGACTCCTCAGAAATCATCGCTTTTAACTTCGCTGGTTTACCCCGCGATACAGGAATCATCTTCGCCATCTTGTCAGCTTCACTATAGGAAACATCTAGCACCCGTCCCACATCTTTGAGAACTGCCTTAGAAGTTAAACGGTTAAAAGTCACAATCTGCGCGACTCTTTCCTGTCCGTAGCGCTGCGTTACATAATCAATCAACTCACTGCGATGATCAATACAGAAGTCCGTATCAATATCAGGCATTGACTTCCGTTCAGGATTAAGAAATCTCTCAAAGAGAAGCCCGTGATGGATCGGGTCAATATTGGTAATTCCCAGAGAATAGGCAACTAAGGAACCTGCCGCACTGCCTCGTCCTGGACCAACAGGAATCTGCTTATCTCTAGCATATTTAATGTAATCCCACACGACAAGGAAGTAAGTGGCAAAACCCATTTGCATGATTATTCCTAGTTCAAAGCGCAGACGCTCTTGATAATTTTGAGGGATTTCGGCATGGGTTTTGACATTAAATCTTTGGAGTAGCCCTTGCCATGTCACCTCTTCAAAATAAGTATCAGCAGTATGACCTTCAGGAATTGGATAATCAGCTGCACGGGGATCGCGCATGAGGTCGTAAGGCTTTACCTTGGCGGCGGCGTGGAGCGTATTCGCAAGGGACTCTTCAATTACATCATCTTCCAAATGATCCCGAAATAGCTGTTTCATCTCATCATAGGATTTGAGATACTCCATGCCGCTATAACGGAGGCGTTTCTCATCAGAGATTAATTTTCCTGTTTGGATACAGAGCAATGCGTCATGGGCTTCCACATCAGAACAGGAAGTAAAGTGAGAGTCATTAGTGGCGATAACGCGAATATCTAATTCCTTCCCAATCTTACAGATTTCCACATTGACAATGCGATCTTCAGAATAGCCATGATCCTGAATTTCCAAATAATAATCATCACCAAAATGCTCTTTGTACCAAGCTGCAACCTCTCTCGCTAAGGCTGGCTCTCCTTTTAAAATGGCTTGCGGCACTTCTCCAGCTAGACAGCCTGAAGTAATGATCAAGCCTTCTTTATATTGCAGCAAGTAGTCTTTACTAATGCAGGGACGCGCAAAAATACCTTTGCCCTGATAGCCTTGCAAATGGGAAATGGAAGTTAGTTTAACGAGATTGCGATAGCCTTGGGTATCTTTAGCGAGAACACATTGGTGATATTTCTTCTTTTTCTCTTGCTTAGTAATGTCGCCATTGAGGACATACATTTCATTACCAATGATCGGTTTGATCCCTTTTGATTTGCAGGTTTTGATGAGTTCGATCGCCCCATACATGACCCCATGATCGGTCAAGGCGATCGCAGGCATTCCTAACTCTACGGCGCGACTAACTAGAGCAGGAATTTGGCTAGCGCCATCCAGTAAACTGTACTCAGTATGAACGTGTAGCCCCACAAATCCAGTCATAGCCATCTCAAAAATCAACTTTAAGCTAATGAGATCAAAATTTTGGGGAGCGTAATTACACTCCTCAAAATTTAAAATCAATTTCGACTAGATTAGCATAACCTCACTTACAAGCTCAGTAAGTATGCAAAAGAAAACTTAAGACCCAAAAAGCTGTGGCGCACGCGCAGCGTGCGCCACAGCTTTTTGGGTCTTATTATGCCTAGCTAGCCTTTGGTCGTTTAGGCGTAGTCCTGAAGCGCAGTCACAGACATAGTTCCTGCTTTGAGTGAGCGAATCGCCGCGATCGCTGCCTTAGCACCTGCCAAAGTTGTAATTACGGGAATCTTGTAAGCGAGAGCCGTTCGACGAATCTGCTTACCATCAGTTTTGGCTTCCTCACCGCTAGGAGAATTAACAATCAGTTGAATCTGTCGATTCTTCATGGAGTCACCAATGTGAGGACGACCTTCATGGACTTTGAGAACCTGTTTACAGGGGATATTGCTACGCCGCAAAATTTTGTAGGTTCCTTCCGTTGCCACAATGCTAAAACCTAGCTCAACAAAAGCTTCAGCAATAGAAGTGATGGCACTCTTATCACGATCATTAACCGAGAGAAATACATTCCCTTCTAATGGTAAGTGTGTACCTGCACCAAGTTGAGCTTTGGCAAAAGCACGTCCGAACTCAGTGTCAATGCCCATGACTTCGCCAGTTGAACGCATCTCAGGTCCCAAAATTGTATCGGTTCCTGCGAACTTCGCAAAGGGAAGTACAGCTTCTTTGATGGAAATATGTTTAGGAATAACCTCTTTCGTTAAACCTAGTTCTGCAAGTGTTGCACCTGCCATAATTCGTGAAGCATAGTTAACGAGAGGAACGTTAATTGCTTTACTGACATAAGGAACAGTGCGAGAAGCTCGAGGATTGGCTTCAAGGATGAAGACTTTGCTTTCTTTTAGGTTGTTGTTATTTAGCTGCACAGCATATTGGATATTCATCAAGCCAATCACTTTGAGGGATTTAGCCAGACTAATTGTCCATTCACGAATGGTGGTAAGAACTTCAGGAGGCAATGAGAAAGTGGGAATCGAACAAGCGGAGTCACCTGAGTGAATCCCTGCTTCTTCGATATGCTCCATAATGCCACCGATGGTCACATTGCCAAGTTGATCTGCGATCGCATCCACATCAACTTCGATTGCGCCTTCAAGGAAATGATCGATGAGTACAGGATGCTCTGGCTCAATGATGATTGCGCGGCGCATATAGTCTTCTAGTTCAGCATCGGAGTAGACTACTTCCATGCCACGACCGCCGAGAACATAGCTAGGACGCACAACTACAGGATAGCCAACTCGTTGAGCAATGACCACCGCCTCCTCTTCGGAACGTGCCAAACCGTTATTCGGTTGCAAGATGCCAATCTCTTGACAGATTGCCTCAAAACGTTCGCGATCTTCGGCGATGTCGATCGAGTCGGGTGAAGTTCCCCAAATTTTCGTAGGAGAATTAGTATCTTCGAGATATTTCAAAAGTGGAACCGACAACTTAAGCGGAGTCTGTCCACCAAACTGAATAATCACGCCTTCAGGCTGCTCCGCTTCGATGATATTCAATACATCTTCACGGGTCAATGGCTCAAAATACAAGCGATCGCTAGTGTCGTAATCGGTAGAAACAGTTTCAGGATTTGAGTTGACCATGATCGTCTCAAACCCAGCCGCCTGTAATGCATAACTGGCATGACAACAACAATAGTCAAATTCAATCCCTTGCCCAATGCGGTTTGGGCCACCACCAAGGATCATCACTTTCCGCTTTGTGGAAGGTAGAATTTCTGATTCTTCTTCGTAAGTAGAATAGTGATATGGTGTCAGCGCTTCAAACTCAGCCGCGCAAGTGTCAACGGTTTTGTAAGCAGGAATTACACCGAGGGATTTGCGATAGGTACGCACCACATCTTCATTTGTCCCTGTGAGGTAGGCAATTTGGCGATCGCTAAAGCCCATCCGCTTTGTTTCTAGCATCTCTTCTTTGAGAATGCTCTCTAGCTTCCGACCCTTAATCGATAGTTCTACATCAGTAATCTCACGCATTTTCTGCAAGAACCAAGGATCGATATTCGTTAGTTCAAAAATCGCTTGTACCGATAGCCCTGACAAAAATCCATCACGGATTGAGAAAACGCGATCAGGGTTAGGAACGCGCAAACTGTACTTAATTTTATCGAGGTCAGGAAGGGTTTCTTCGCGATCGCCACCAAAGCCAAAGCGACCAACTTCTAGCGATCTCAATGCTTTCTGGAACGATTCTTGAAAAGTCCGCCCGATCGCCATCGCTTCACCGACGGACTTCATCTGCGTAGTCAGGACTGGCTCTGAGCCTGGGAATTTCTCGAAGGCAAAGCGGGGGATTTTGGTGACGACATAATCAATGGTTGGCTCAAAACTAGCAGGAGTTTTCTTGGTGATATCATTAGAAATTTCATCTAATGTGTACCCAACTGCTAATTTTGCGGCAAATTTAGCGATCGGGAAGCCTGTTGCTTTCGATGCGAGCGCTGAACTACGCGATACGCGAGGATTCATCTCGATCACAACCACATCGCCATTCTCAGGATTGATCGAGAATTGAATATTCGAGCCGCCAGTTTCCACACCAATTTCGCGAATAATCTTGATCGAATAGTCACGCAAACGCTGATATTCCTTGTCGGTCAAGGTCTGGGCAGGAGCCACTGTAATCGAGTCACCCGTATGGATACCCATCGGGTCAATATTTTCGATGCTGCAAATGATCACCACGTTATCGGCGAGATCGCGCATCACCTCTAGCTCGTACTCCTTCCAACCAATTAGCGATCGCTCAATCAAGATTTGCGATACAGGACTTGCTTCTAAACCAGAGGCACAAATTTCTTCAAATTCCTCTTGGTTGTAAGCAATCCCGCCGCCAGTGCCGCCCATCGTGAAGGCAGGACGGATGATTAGGGGATAAGTACCAATTTCATGGGCGATCGCACGGGACTCTTCCATGGTTGTCCCCAAGCCAGACGGACACATGGCAACGCCAATCCGTTCCATCGCCTCTTTAAATAGCTTGCGATCCTCCGCCATTTCGATCGCTTCCAGCTTTGCGCCGATCAGTTCAACGCCATATTTTTCTAAAACGCCCATCTTCGCCAGCGCTACCGCCGTATTCAGCGCTGTTTGACCGCCCATCGTCGGCAAGATCGCGTCAGGACGCTCTTTCTCGATAATTTGGGCTACCACTTCAGGCGTAATCGGCTCAATGTAAGTGCGATCGGCAGTGGCGGGATCAGTCATGATCGTCGCAGGATTGGAGTTAACTAGGATCACATAGTAGCCTTCGTCCCGTAAAACCTTACAGGCTTGGGTTCCTGAGTAGTCAAATTCACAGGCTTGACCGATGACGATCGGACCAGCGCCAATCAGCAAAATCTTTTGGATATCGTTACGGCGGGGCATATTATCTTGTATTTCGTAGGTAACTCGCACTACATTTTATAGCGTCATGGCGATCGCGTAATATGTAGCGCATGATGCTAATTAGTTTGTTGGCTAATAAGTAAGTGTATTTTTAGGCAGATTTATGTGTGATGCTAAAGTGCCTATGTTTATCTACTCAAAGTAATAGTTAGGCGATCGCTAATTCAAGAAATTCAAAAAACTTCAGATTAAGTAACTCACCTTACGCAGAATTTCCTAAGACCCTCACCCCTAGCCCCTCTCCCATTAAGGGAGAGGGGAACCAGAAAACTAATCTTGCTCCCCTTCTCCCCTCGTGGGAGAAGGGGTTGGGGGATGAGGGGACTATCTCCGCTCTGCGTAA
>JBBQRB010000135.1:0-9270 GCA_038215315.1 Pseudanabaenales cyanobacterium | reverse complement strand
TTATTAAATTAGCCACAATAGCCCAAACAGCATAAACAATATGCGATCGCTGCTTGATTTATTTTTAGTAAGTAGGTGATCGCGATGTTTTTGGTGTTGGAGGAGCGATCTCGCTTAGTAAAAGCTTTAAATGCGATCGCCCCTTAACCTAAAACAACTAAAGTTGAATCAGAAGAATTACTATCAAGAGAATAAATTTGCTCTTTATATTTAGTAATGAGAACTACAAGAGTATCACGATTACAATTCCCAATCCTTAGCCAAATCGATTTACGAGGGTGTCCGTAAAGTAAACTGCGTTAATAAAAATCTAAATCTTTAGAAACAATCGCAAATCCATTATTACGAGCATATTTCCAAACATCCTCATCAGGAAATTCCTTTAAACCATAATCACGAACATGAATACTTTCTGGTAAATCCAAGGATAATATGCGTGGCAATTTGGGTGATGAATTTTCGTCAAACAGTAACTTCATAAGGAATCGCTGCTATACGACGATCGCGATCGGCAGTCAAACACATCTGGTCAGCAATGCGCGTGTTAACTATGCAAGGGTTGCCACTACGAATATTGGGATTGATGCGTATGCTCTAATAGATTGTCTCGTCTTCTTTACGCCATGCGGGATCAACAATACAAATAAATACTATTGGCTCGTCACCAATATTCTTCAGCGACTGCTTGGCATTTGGTGGGATGTAAACAGCATCACCAGAGGTGATTTCTTGAACTTCATCATCGATATACATTTCTCCTTTACCACTGAGAATGTAGTACACCTCAGAAGTGGTTAGGGAATGTAATTGAGAAATTTCTCCAATGGGTAGGATCGCGTGGGCGAGGCTATAGCGCAAGTTTACTTCCTGTTTTTCAGGATGAAGAAGCTCACGCAAGATAGTTGAGTCGCCAGCGATAAACTCTGGACAGTTAAGTAGTTTTTGAATCAACATAAATTATTCTCAACTAGTGTAATGCCGCGCTCCGCGCGGCATTACACTGCTTATTTAATTGATTGGACATCTCTTGCCGTAAAGCCATGAGCCGATAATTCTTTATTGAGCGCGATCGCATTTTTTACGCGATCGACAAAGAGAACACCATTTAAATGATCCATTTCATGCTGAATTACCCGCGCTAGCAGACCATCAGCAATTAAGTGCTTAGGTCTTCCATCTTCATCACGATAGGTTACTTCAACGCGATCGGGACGGACGACATCTAAAAAGACTTCAGGAACACTCAGGCAGCCTTCTTCTCCATTAATTAGATCGCCACTCGAAGATTTAATTTCGGGATTAATCATCACTAAAGGTGGCTTAGACTCATCCTTGAGTTCAAGATCGATCACCAATAATTGCTTGTTAATGCCCACTTGCGGCGCAGCTAGGCCAATGCCATCATTGCTATACATGGTTTGCAGCATATCGATAACGATCTGGCGAATCTCATCATTGACTTTGCTGATACGTTTGGCAGGCTGACGTAATATGCGATCGCCTAGAGTATGCACATCTAGGGGTGGGTTTTTGATTTTCTGTTTGGGAACTTTGATAGAAATTGCAGACATTAATAATCAGCTTGTAAATCTAAGCCTATATGAGTTATTTATATTTTGGCATAGTTTCAGGCAAAGCCTAAAAGTTGCAGAGTGTGGTTGCGACGCAACCTTATAGCTGTCGCTAATCCTGTTATAGCGCTTTGCGCTTTTGTAAAACCTAGAAGATGGAGGCGGCGCGGAGCGCCGCCTCCATAACAAGACTGGCGACAGCTATAAAAACAAGTCCAGAGCAATTTCAAGTTAAAAAATGGCAACGCCATTTTTTAACTTGAAATTACTCTGGGTTTGGCGATGAGATCTCGTAGGTCAAAAAATCATGGGCGGGGATCGTATTTGCAAAGATCATTCTGGCTTCCTTAACTAAGTCTTCTAGAAGGATCGGATTTCCTGGGGCATAGCGAGGGCTGAAATGGGTCATGATTAATTGCTTGACATTGGCTAATAGAGCCACCTGTGCCGCCATCGTACTGGTCGAGTGCAAGCGCTGAAACGCCATTTCTGAATCTTGATGAGCGAAGGTTGATTCATGGATTAGCACGTCCGCATTTTGGGCAAGCTCCACTGCGCTATCACAAAAAATCGTATCGGTACAATAGGCGATCTTGCGTCCAATCAAGGGAGCACCACAAAATTCTTTGCCATTAACCTTACGACCATCGGGTAGAGTTACGGTCTTGCCCTGCTTTAACTCTCCAAAAATTGGTCCTGGGGGAATGTTCATCGCGATCGCCTTATCGACATCAAACTTACCAGCGCGATCGCGCTCTACCAATCGATAACCGTGAGCTGTTACTTTGTGCTTGAGAGGAGCCGCAATCATATAGAAGTCGGCATCTTCACAGACCAGTCCAGCCTTGACCTTATGGACTTTGATCGAATAGGAGAGGCGAGTCTCGCTATACCGCAAGCAAGCATCAAGATATTCCCCCAAACTTGGCGGTCCATAGATATCGATATGGCTGACATTGCCAGCCATACCGCAGCTAGCCAATAGTCCTGGCAGTCCAAAAATGTGATCACCATGCATATGGGTGATAAAAATTTTGGAGATCTGGCTAATTTTTACATCGCTTCGTAGCAGTTGGTGTTGAGTGGCTTCACCACAATCTAGCAGCCAAACTTCGGCGCGTTGAGGTAAACGTACTGCCACGCTAGACACATTACGTCCGCGCGTTGGTACACCAGAGCTAGTACCAAGAAAGGTGATTTGCATATCTAGTCATCTACAAAAATCTCAATGCGGTTATTTTTGCCAACTTGACCATTTCCGCGATCGCCAGTTTGACTGGTCAAGGGCTGACTAACACCATAACCCACGACCATCCAGTAATAGTTCTCTTCGCCGCGTAGTCTGGCAAGATAGTCCTTAACGGATGCGGCGCGTAAGTAAGACAGAGCAAGAGGATCACCCGCTACAGCTACATCGGTATGACCATTAACGCGGATGCGTTTGCCCTTAGCCAACGGCAACTGTGCAGCAACCTCATCAAGGAGTCGAAAGCTTTCGGGGCGGATACTTGCTTTATTAACTGCAAATAACGCATCCGATGAGAGCGTAAATTGTTGCTTTTTGTAGTTTAAAAAGTCTAATGATGGTCTCCAGATCAAATCGGGACGAGCCATAGCGATCGCCAAGCCGATACCGACCCCAGCGATCGCACTTACGCCCACAACTGCACTGCGAATCAAGAAATTAACTGCCGCAGAACTCGCTTGGCTGTCATTGCTAGACGAACTATTGGGGGATTTACCTATTGGTTGATCTGGGGTCGGTAAATTTGTCACGATTATTTTTTCTTTGCCTTCGCGCTAACAGTCGTATCGATCAGTTCTAGCTCAGATGCACGAAATGACACAAGCTTTTCCCAGTTACCACCACTAAAAATTACGGCAACGCGCGCATCGGTTACTCGTTGTACTTGTCCTTGAAATCCAAAGTAAGTATCACCTGCGTTAATCACACGTACCGCCGAACCAGGAAAAATAATCGGTTGCATAGTTGTTCTAACTCTTGGCTATGGTTTTGACTGTGATTATTCTATCTTTTTATCGCCAATAACTCTACAGCTATGTCCAAGCAAGTTAAGACATATATGAAGCTGCCGCCAAGTGTACTAAGACAAATCACAAAACCAGAAGACGAGTTGCAGCGCGAAGCGCCGCAACTCGTCTTCTGGTTTTGTGTCCTAATTAAGACTGACTAAGGCTATAGCAGCAACTCTGACTTTGATATAAAACCCAAAAGCGCCGCACTGCTCTTAATTAAAACCCAAGAAACTTTTTGAAAGGCTGGCAAAGCCAGCCTTTCAAAAAGTTTCTTGGGTTCTAGAGACATTGGCGGCGCACGCCGCCAATATCTCTAAATCGGACAGGACAACTCGCCGACTTTGCGGGAAAACAACATATTTTCTCGATAGTCTACTGAGCAATCAATTACCGCAGGAACATCTTGTTCTAGAGCGTCCTTAAGTATAGGAACCAACTCATTTGCCGCACTAACGCGATAGCCCTTTAGTCCCATACTCTCAGCAAGCTTCACAAAGTCAGGATTCCCAAATTTGATAAAGGCCGACTTTTGATAATGGATTTGTTGCTTCCATTCGATCAGTCCATAGCCACCATCATTAAAAATAATTGTCACAAAAGGCGTACCAATACGGGTAGCCGTCTCTAGCTCTTGCATATTCATCATGAAGCCGCCATCGCCTGTCACTGCTACAACTTTGCGATTTGGGCTAACTAGCTTTGCCGCGATCGCTCCAGGAATAGCAATCCCCATAGCAGCAAAACCATTGGAAATAATGCAAGTATTAGGGCGATCGCAATGGTAATGTCGCGCCATCCACATTTTATGCGCCCCCACATCAGAAATCACAATATCTTCGGCTCCCATGACTTGCCGTAAATCATAGATAATCTTTTGCGGCTTAATCGGAAAACCTTGATCTTCGGCGTGCTGCTCATAGGTGTCGAGGATTTGTGGGCGCAAAGCGATCGCGTGGGGATCTTTCATGCCCGTGCGATCGCAACGGTGCATAATTTCCACTAATGAGTCAGAAATATCACCAACAATCTCAACTTGTGGCATATAGCTACTATCAACTTCTGCCGCTAATTCGGCAATATGGATAATCGGAATTGTGCCTTTAGGGTTCCATTTCTTAGGAGAATACTCGATGAGATCATAGCCAACGGCGATCACTAAGTCGGTTTCATCAAAGGCACAATTGATCACATCTCTCTGTTGTAAACCAATCGACCAAAGAGCTAGCGGATGGCGGTAAGGAATCACGCCCTTACCCATAAAAGTATTTGCTACGGGGATATTTAGGCGAGTTGCCAAGTCTGTTAGAGCTTGGCTCGCTTGGGAGCGAATCGCGCCGTTGCCCACTAAAATTAAAGGATTTTTGGCTTGAACAATCAATAATGCGGCTTCAGAAAAGCTGCGATAGGACGCATACATCGACTGGCGATCGCCTCTAATTACTAGCGGCTCAGCCGAAACTTCCATATCGGCAATATTTTCTGGCAAATCAATATGTACCGCCCCTGGCTTCTCGGATTTGGCTAATTTAAAAGCTTTGCGAACGATTTCCGCAGTAATACTAGGGCGCACAATCTGAGCATTCCACTTAGTCACAGGCTCAAACATTGCCACTAGATCGAGATACTGATGAGAATTGCTGTGCATTCTGTCAGTTCCGACCTGCCCTGTAATCGCGATCAAAGGCGCACAATCAAGATTAGCATCGGCAACTCCCGTCATTAAATTAGTTGCTCCTGGCCCCAATGTCGATAGACAAACTCCAGGTTTACCTGTCAGTCTGCCATAGACATCTGCCATAAATGCGGCTCCCTGCTCATGGCGTGTGGTAATAAATCTGATCGATGAACCTTCAAGGGCATTAAGAACCGCCATATTCTCTTCCCCAGGCAGTCCAAAGATATACTCAACACCCTCATTTTCTAAACATTTAACTAACAATTCTGCGGTCTTCATGATTGCACCTAATTAAATACAAGACTATTGAGGTTTTATAGCTGTCGCCAATCAAAAACCAGAAGAGGAGTTGCTGCGCTTTGCGCCGCAACTCGTCTTCTGGTTTTCCGTCCTAACAAGACTGACTGCGGCTATATGTATATAGGTATGGCTTCGGCTTCGGTTCTTCAACTAAATAGTCAATTTCCTAACGAAGCTTTACCGAATCCAAATCGTCTTGATATTCACAAATTCGCGAATACCTTCAATTCCCAACTCACGACCGAAACCTGAACGCTTGATGCCTCCAAAGGGAAGTCGCGGATCGGACTTGACTATACCATTAACAAAAACTGACCCTGCTTCAATCTGCTCGATCGCTACCTCAATTTGCGGCTGATCATTAGTCCAGATGCTGGCTCCGAGTCCAAAACTGGTGCTATTGGCAAGAGAGATCGCCTCATTGAGATTATTAACTCGAAATACAGAAGCAACGGGACCAAAAAACTCTTCCTGATAGGGCGGCGCACCCAGTGGAATATCGATCAGAATTGTCGGTGCGTAGAAGTTGCCACCCTGCTGAGGTCGATCGCCACCGACTAGTAGCTTGGCTCCTGCGGCAACTGTTGCCTTAACCTGTGCATCAAGTTCATCGAGTATTTGCGGCGTGGCAAGGGGCCCTACATCAGTATCGGGCAACATCGGATCGCCAACTTTGAGCGCTTTAAATTGATCTACAAATAAAGTCAAAAATTTATCAGCGATCGCCTCCTCAATGATGAATCGTTTCGCAGCAATGCAGGTTTGACCATTGTTCGTCACCCTAGCGGTGACGGCAGCACTTACAGCAAGTTCGAGATCCGCACTTGCCATCACGATAAATGGATCGCTGCCACCCAATTCTAGAACCACTTTTTTGAGATGATGCCCTGCGATCGCGGCAAGACTCTGCCCCGCAGGTTCACTACCTGTCAAGGTCGCAGCCTTGATCCTTGGATCAGCTAGTAGCGTCGCTATCCGATCTGCCCCGATCAATAATGTTTGAAAAGCTCCTTTTGGAACGCCAGCTTGATCGAAAATATCCGCGATCGCTAGGGCACATTGCGGCACATTGGAGGCGTGTTTGAGCAGTCCCACATTTCCTGCCATCAAGCAAGGTACCGCAAATCGGAATACTTGCCAAAAAGGGAAGTTCCAAGGCATCACAGCAAGAATTATACCTAAAGGCTGGTAGCGAATTAGAGTCCGACTCGCATTTGTAACCGCAGGCGTATCGGCTAAGTAAATTGGAGCCTGATCCGCATAGAAACGGCAGAGATTCGCACATTTCTCCACCTCAGAAATGGCACTTTTTAAGGTTTTTCCCATTTCAAGGGTGATCATCTTTGCTAATTCTGCTTTTCTAACTTCAAGGATGTCGGCGGCTTGCTCCATCCATTGAGATCGCTTAGCAAAGCTAGTCTGCTTATAAGTGGAAAAGGTTTGATCGGCAAGGACTAGATTTTGTTCTAGCTCTGCATCGGTCAGAGGTGCGAAGGTTTTTAGCACTTCTCCAGTTACAGGATTGATTGAGGCGATCGCCATGATTTTGTCTCTATAAATGAGAAAAGTGGATATATAGATAAGTATGCAAAAGAAAACTTAAAACCCAAAAAGCTGTGGCGCACGCTGTGCTTGCGCCACAGCTTTTTTGGTTTTGGTTTTTATTACGCCTATCTACTTATATCCAAGATCTTAAGCCTTAGCGCGATCGCCAAATATAAACATGAATTTAAGTTAGGATTCTATAAATTTAGCAAAAGATGAGTGGCGGCGCAGAGCGCCGCCACTCATCTTTTGCTAAATTTCTGGTGACGCATTGCCGCGCCATAATGCCGCACCATAAGCAACAGATGCTAATCCTATGCTAAAACTCTACCAAGCTATACCAATAGCCGAATGTAATCAGCCGCTAGTAACGATTACAGACATGATCACCATTGATCCACATCCCTATATGTCATTGGGAGCGCCCTATGGCGATCGCTCGCCTTTTCTGGTGCGCCAAGGGATTTTGGAAAAACTACAGACCGCCCAATCTTACTTACAAGAGATTCGTCCCGATTATCAAATTGCGATTTTTGATGCCTACCGTCCGATCGCAGTGCAGCAGTTTATGGTGGACTATAGCCTAACTCAGCTTGCTGAGAGCAAAGGTTTAGTCATAAATAATATGACCGAAACTGAAAAAGCTGCTCTCATGTCAGAAGTATTGAAGTTTTGGGCTTTACCAAACCACGACCCAAAAATGCCACCTCCCCATAGCACGGGAGCCGCAGTCGATGTTACTTTTTATCACACTGATGCTCATACAGAAGTAGATATGGGATCACCAATTGATGAAATTAGCGATCGCTCTTTGCCAGATTATTTTGCAAGTTTTCGTAATGCTCAAGCAGTAGGATTTGATCGCGATCGCCAGTTGTTAAACCAAGTTATGAGCTATAGCGGGTTTCAGCGCCACCCTAATGAATGGTGGCATTTTTCCTATGGAGATCAGCTATGGGCATGGCTTAGCAATCAGGAATTAGCAATTTATGGAGGCGTGTAAAGCCAAGAGATTAGTGGCGGTGCGAAGCCTCGCCACTAATCTCTTGCAAGTAAATCGATCACAGATTCGGCGGCGGCTACCCCTGAATGATAAGCAGCTTCGATGGTTTTGCCAGCACACCAATCACCTGCACAGATTAGAGGAATGGGAATTTTAGTTGATAGGCAAGAAACACCCAATGACTCTTCGGCAAGAGCGTAGCGCCAACGATGTACTTGCCACCAGTCTGGACTAGCTAGCCACGGTGCAAGTAGTCGCCCTGCCTGATTGAGTAAGGGTTTTCCCGCGATTTCCAAATCTGCTTCTTCCATCGATTGCCTAGCAAAATCGGCGGTACTTTGAAATACAAAAACTGGCTGACTCGATGTATCAGGATGTTTGCTGCTGTTGTAGCTAATCCAACTCAAGATCGGGTCATTGATACAGGCGATCGCCTGCCATTCTTCGGGGACTTCGTTACTAGAGCTATAGCCCGCCATAATTGTGACGCTAGGCGCAAACTTGACAGATTGCAAGGCTTGTAAAAAGCTAGGGGCTGGCGCAAGCACTTCTTCAAATAGGGGTAAAAACTGAGGTGCAGGAATAGTAGAGACGATCGCCTTAGTTTCTAGTAGCTCATGGCGATCGCTTAGTAATTGCCATTTTTGATCGCTATGGCTGACGCTAACGATGCGAGCGTTGTTGATAATCGATAATTCACTAGCCAGATATTTGGCGATCGCAGTCATGCCAAGGGGACAGCAGTAGCGCTGATGGCGATCGTCAGCAGCAGGGGGAAATAGCCCATCGACGGATAATTGGTAAACATTACGAGTCCATTCTTTGACTATGCCTTTGTCCTGTAGTTTGCGGACAAACCTACCAAAATCATCGCTTTTAACCGATATTAACTGTGCACCGTGATCAACCCAAGTTCCTTGCAAACGCCTAGTTGCCATGCGCCCGCCCACACCTGCGGACTTCTCGACAATGGTGACATCTAATCCTGCTTGTTTTAGTTGTTGGGCGCAGGTCAAACCTGCCATACCTGCGCCGATCACGATTACATCTTTCATAATATGCTTCTTACCTTATGCCTCTTGAAGAGCTTAGCTTATGTTTATTGCGATCGCGACAAGTTAAAACAACTTTTGCCGTCT
>JBBQRB010000134.1:0-9353 GCA_038215315.1 Pseudanabaenales cyanobacterium | reverse complement strand
ATTAAATAACATATCGCCCCAACCCGTTTTATTTTAAAAAAAAAAAACCCTTACTCGGTGTTGGGGCGTTGGCCGCCGCAACTCGTCTTCTGGTTTTTGATTTGTCCTAATACACGTGATGGCAGCTATATGTTAGAAACTAGATAATAGGAAATAAAGCTCGAAAATTTATGCAAATTGAATCAGACTTAGCCGAGTTAGGAATGGAGGTCGATCGCCGCCGCAACTTTGCGATCATCTCTCACCCTGACGCGGGTAAAACCACACTTACTGAAAAACTATTGCTATATGGGGGAGCGATCCAAGAAGCTGGGGCAGTCAAAGCAAAGCGATCTCAACGGAGCGCCACCTCAGACTGGATGGAAATGGAACAGCAACGGGGGATCTCGATCACCTCAACCGTGATGCAGTTTGAATATCAAAAGCATCTACTTAACTTATTAGATACTCCTGGACACCAAGACTTTAGTGAAGACACCTATCGCACCCTCGCGGCTGCCGATAATGCGGTCATGCTGATCGATGCGGCTAAGGGTTTAGAAACGCAAACCCGTAAGTTATTTGAAGTCTGCCGAATGCGATCGCTGCCCATCTTTACATTTATCAATAAACTCGATCGTCCTAGCATGAGTCCGTTGGAGTTAATCGATGAAATTGAGCAAGAGCTGGGCTTGACTACCTACGTTGTCAACTGGCCAATTGGTACAGGTGATCAATTTCAAGGCGTATACGATCGCCGCCAACAGATCATTCACCTCTTTGGCAGGACTTCCCACGGCAGCAAAAAAGCATCAGAAACAATGTTCACCCTTGAAGAAGCTAAAACTAAATCTCTAATTGCTCCTAACTTATACGCTCAGTTGCTAGAAGACATAGAGCTACTCGATGGCATTAGTGAAGAACTAGACCTCGAAGCAATCCATCACGGCAAAGTTACACCCGTATTTTTTGGTAGCGCCATGAATAATTTTGGCGTGGAATTATTTTTAGAAGCATTCTTAGAATATGCTCTCAAACCTGCTCCTCACGATAGCGATCGCGGCGAGGTATCTCCCACCCATCCTGAGTTCTCTGGCTTTGTATTTAAACTACAAGCAAATATGGACCCCAAACATCGCGATCGCATCGCCTTTTTGCGCGTCTGTTCGGGGAAGTTTGAGAAAGATATGGTTGTAACCCACGCACGCACAGGCAAGCAAATGCGCTTGTCCCGACCTCAAAAACTATTTGCCCAAGATCGTGAAACTGTAGAAACAGCTTATGCAGGCGATGTAGTGGGCTTAAATAACCCTGGTAGTTTTGTGATTGGTGATACGGTCTGCGTTGGCTCAAAGCTGCGCTATCCCAATATTCCTTCATTCTCACCAGAGCTATTTGCCTATCTGCGAAACACTGATCCAACTAAGTACAAAAGCTTTAATAAGGGCGTATCAGAATTGCAAGAAGAGGGAGCAGTGCAAATCCTTAATTCCACCGACGAGAGCAAGCGCGATCCAGTCCTAGCCGCAGTTGGGCAATTGCAATTTGAAGTTGTCCAATTCAGGCTTGCTCAAGAATATGGGGTGGAGACACATTTGGATATGTTGCCTTACTCAGTTGCAAGGTGGGTGGTCGATGGTTGGGATGCTCTCGAAAAAGTTGGGCGACTATTCAATACTTTTATTGTCAGAGATCGATGGGAACGTCCTGTTTTACTTTTTAAAAATCAATGGAATTTGGAGCAGATTAAATCAGATCATCCTGATTTGGCTCTTAGCCCCATCTCCTTACCGCCCTCATAAAACAAGTAAAGGCGGCGCGAAGCGCCGCACCGCTAATCTTTCGCTGGGAAAGGAGTAAGATTAATTACCATTGCAATCGATTGAGATTTTCTGTAATCCAAGAAACTTTTTGAAAGGCTTGCGAATCAACCCTTTCAAAAATTTTCTTGGATTTTAAGAAAGCGCATAGCGCTGTAATTATGCAAACATGAACTCAAACTAGCGAAATATAATGGTAAAACTGTTGAAGTATTTACAAACCCATCAACCTTAATACGCTCCGACAACACAAATGAAGACTTGGCTCAAACCTGCTCAGCGACTAGAAAAACTCCCTCAATATGTTTTTGCCCGCTTAGATGAGCTAAAGTTGCGAGCGAAAGAGCAAGGTCTAGATTTAATTGATCTCGGTATGGGTAATCCTGATGGTCCCACACCTCAACCTGTAATTGATTCGGCGATCGCCGCACTCCAAAATCCTCTCAATCACGGTTATCCTCCCTTTGAAGGTACTGCCAGTTTTCGCCGAGCGATCACCGATTGGTACAAGCGTCGCTACAATGTCCAACTTGATCCTGAAAGTGAAGCATTACCTCTAATTGGTTCTAAAGAAGGTTTGGGTCATCTAGCGATCGCCTATATTGATCCTGGGGATGTCGTGCTAGTGCCTAGCCCTGCTTACCCTGCTCATTTTCGTGGCCCCATGCTGGCAGGTGGCGAAATTCATGAAATGATTCTCACTGCCGAAAATAATTGGTTGATTGATTTCAACGCAATTCCCGAAGAAATTGCTCATAGTGCTAAGGTGCTGTACTTCAACTATCCCGCCAATCCGACAGGGGCGATCGCCCCTCGCGAATTTTTTGAAGAAGCAGTTGCTTTTGCTAAGAAATATGAAATTTTACTAGTCCACGATCTTTGCTATGCCGAGCTGGCTTTTGACGGCTACCAGCCCACCAGTTTATTAGAAATTGAAGGCGGTAAAGATATGGGTGTGGAATTCCATACACTTTCTAAAACTTATAATATGGCAGGCTGGCGGGTCGGCTTTGTAGTTGGTAATCGCCATGTAATTCAGGGTTTGCGAACCTTAAAAACCAATCTTGACTATGGCATCTTTTCGGCAATTCAGGTTGCTGCCGAGACAGCACTGCAACTACCAGATCAATATCTTGAAGCTGTCTGCGAACGCTACAAAGAGCGCCGCGATTTCTTGATTGCAGGGCTAGCTGAATTAGGCTGGGATATCCCCAAGACATTTGCCACAATGTATCTCTGGATTCCTGTACCTGAGGGGCTTACTTCTGCCGACTTTGCATTAAAAGTTTTGGAAAGTACAGGTGTAGTTTTTACCCCTGGGAGTGCCTTTGGTCAGGGTGGTGAGGGCTACGTGCGAATTAGTCTAATCGCTGGCTGCGATCGCCTTGGTGAGGCAATCGGTCGCCTCAAGCAAGCGGGAATCCGTTTTAAATAAACAATCTAAAAATGCTTAATTTGTTACCTCTAGCTTTTGAATTTACTTCTCCAGGACCAATTGCCCTAGAAATTGGTGTATTTTCGATCCGTTGGTACGGCTTACTAATTGCTTCAGCAATTATTTTAGGGACAGTATTGGCTCAAAGCTTAGCCAAAAAACGCGATGTCGATCCTGAGATGGTTGGCGATCTAGTCATTTGGTTAGTCATTGGCGCAATTCCTTGCGCTCGTATTTACTACGTTCTCTTTGAATGGCAGCGCTTTCAGACTCAACCTTGGCATAAAATATTTGCGATTTGGGAGGGTGGCATTGCTATTCATGGTGCGATTATTGGTGGCGCGATCGCGGCAACTATTTTTTGCAAACGTCAACAATTATCTACATGGTTGATGGCAGACATCATTATGCCCGCAGTAATTTTAGGACAGGCGATCGGTCGCTGGGGCAACTTTTTTAACTCTGAAGCCTTTGGCTCTCCTACAGATTTACCTTGGAAATTATTCATTCCTATCAATCGTCGCCCTCCAGAATTTATTAACGAAGCCTATTTTCATCCCACATTTTTATACGAATCCCTGTGGAATATCGGTGTATTTGCGATTTTGATATTTACTTTTTTGAGATTTCCGAAACTCAGAACAGGGACAATCACTATGCTCTATGCGATCGCCTATAGCCTTGGCAGATTTTGGATAGAAGGGCTACGCACAGATAGCTTAATGCTTGGACAACTTCGCACGGCTCAGATGATTAGCCTCGGACTAATCGCTTGCGGCATTTTGGGCTTAATTTGGCTTTATGGACTGCGCCGCCGTTTACCTGATACTGCCATCAAGGAAATTTCAACCGAAAACCTATGACTAATTTACCAAAGGAAAAATTACCAAAGGAAAATTTGCCACAAACTAATCCGCGTGAAATGGTGGAAACTGCTTTTTTAGCAAGTACTACGGCAATGTTGTTTTTAATTAACTATTACTTCCCCCTTGGACCATTATTGCGAATGTTGTTTCCTCTACCGACAGCTCTTGCTTATTTACGTTGGAGTGGACGAGCCTCTTGGATGTCAATGGTCGTTACTGCCTTACTCCTAGCCATCCTCATGGGACCAACTCGAAGTATCCAATATATAGTCCCTCACGGATTAGTCGGTATCACTCTTGGGTATCTATGGAAACGAAATTTTCCTTGGTCTGGATCTCTCAGCATTGCCACAATGATTGGCTCAATTGGCACAGCATTTCAATTTGCGTTTTTATCGTTATTATTGGGCGAAAACGTCTGGAATTACTCGATTGTGCAAGTTACTAGCCTACTTAACTGGTTGATACAGCTATTTGGATCTCTGGAGCAACCAGACTTTGCCACCATTCAAGCATTTGCGATCGCGGCAATCATTTTTAGCAACTTTGCCTATCAACTGTTAGTGCATCTAGTCGCATGGATTGTCCTTGATAGACTCGGCAATTCTATTCCTAATCCTCCCAAATGGATAGAATCTTTGCTAGCTTGACAAAGGTGCTGCAAACTCCAAAATCGGTTTCACAACTTTCATTGACACATCATTGACTAAGAAATTATACTCATTAGCAACCCACCAGAATTACGACTATTCTTAAACACTGGTGTATATACCTCCCGCCATCATGACCAACCCTGCTGAATTAAATCCCAATACATTGACAAACATATCTGTAGCTCTTTCTGAGCGGGAGCTTCAAGTAATTGAATTGGTGTCTGCGGGCTTAACCAACCAAGATATCGCCACTAAATTAGCCATCAGTAAGCGTACTGTGGACAACCACATTAGTAATATTTTGACAAAGACACAAACTGATAACCGTGTAGCTTTAGTCCGATGGGCTTTGCAATGGGGCAAGGTTTGTATTGATGAGGTAAATTGTTGCATGATCGTCACACAACCTGTAACTACTATCGTTCTTGATAAGCAGGAATTGGAAAGTGCTTGAGGGTGAACTAAATATTAGTCAGGAAAACATACATAGTCAAAAAATTACTTACGACCCAGAAATTACATTAGCTATGTATCGAGAGCTAGCTGCTCATATTGAGCAGATTCAGGGCGTGATTGTCGAACTGTTTTCGCAAGATAGTAAGGAGTTTAATTATTTAGGGAGCCAGATTGGGGGAATGTGGCTGACCTATCCCCAAGAAATAACAATTGAAAATAGAGAACTAATAAGTAGAATTTTAAATTACTACGGAAGCTGGAAATTAGAGGATTGCAGTAATTTCTAGCTTAAATAAAAAAGCTGTAACGCACGCTGCGCGTGCGTTACAGCTTTTTTATATTTTTTGTCTGCCTAATCAGTGATCAAAACTATGTTTAATGAAAAATATGGCAAAGCGTATATTTACCGATTTTGATGGCCCGATCATGGATGTGTCAGAGCGCTATTATCAAGTTTATTTACACTGCGTAGAAAAAATTAGGACATCGCGTCAGGTTGTCAATATTCTCCCCAAAACAGATTTTTGGGAATTGAAGCGATCGCAAGTATCGGAGCAGCAAATTGCTAAAATTTCAGGATTTTCTGATGAGCGTGCCGAAGCCTTTGCCCATTTACGCCGAGCCACCGTTCATACAGACCCCTATTTTAAATATGACCACATCATCGAAAGTGCAGTAACAGGTTTAGAAAAAGCTCAGCAATCAGGTATCGAATTAGCCGTAATGACTATGCGTCGTCGCCGTGAGCTTGAGCCAGTTCTTGATCAATACAATTTGAGAAAATTTTTCGCAAGTGATCGCGTTTTTTGTTTGCGCGATGATTATATTAAAACAGGTGATATTAGAGATAAGCCATTTTTGATGGAGTATGCCCAAATAAATCTACCAAGTGTAGAGCAACAATGGATGGTTGGCGATACTGAAGCAGATATGATTGCGGCACATAGGTTCAAGATTCCTGCGATCGCAGTACTTAGCGGCATTCGCAATAAAGCTCAGCTAGAGAATTATCAACCTGATCAAATATTTCCTGATCTGATAACAGCAATTAACAAAATTATCGAAACTCCTTTACCAATTACCACTGGTATTTGATAGCAAACAAAAGGCAGCATATTACGCTGCCTTTTCTAGCTCTATCACCTACATCCCTCCTAAAAACTCTTGTTTAGCAATCTTCACCATTACAGCTTGTTGACCTAGATAAAGCATATGTAACTCAGTCAGAAGTTGCTTCGCAGAATCAAGATCAATATTTTGGATCTGCTGACAGAACATCATATGTGTAAATTGCTTCTCGATAGGTAAGTCACTCATAAGTACCTCTTTTACGACTCAAATAATGACACTCAGACAAGGACATCAAACAATAACTAATTAATTAAAGTTATTGAATTTGTTCAACAATATACAATTGCCATTATGTCAATATAATGTAACAATAGTTTAAAGTTAACGAAATTATTGTATCACTGTAAACATTTTGATTGGATATACCCAAAGAAGCATTTTCACTGAAAGACTATATACATATTTCTGATGGTTCTCATAAGTAAATTCTTCATATAGCTATAACTAGTCAAGTCATGATAAATCAAAACCCAAAAGAGGGTGACAACGCTCCGCGCCGCCACCCTCTTCTGGGCTTTATGTCCTAGGTTGTAGCAATTTAAGCAAAAAAAAGACTCGCTTAGCGAGTCTTTTTTTTGCTTAAATTGATGAGCTATAGAAGCCCAGTATTTGCGCCTTGCTTACCTGTAGCTAGTTCAACTTTGATAATTCTACCGCCCATTTTCATGATGCGTTGCTGCTCAGCAAACCAATTATCATAGGGAACCAATTTTGTGAAATAGGTATTTTGCAACTCTCGTTGTGTACGAATGCGCGTTTGACTAGGTACACAAGCAGTGATTTTAAAAGTCCGCATAGCGGCGATCTCCTTCAGAGCTAGTTATTTGAAAATTGATTATAAAAAAGATTGGTGACAAGACAGGAATTTTTAGGTTCTTGGCTTGTCACCGCAGTCATGATGTAGTGAGCAATTAACTCAAGCCAGAGCTGATGTAATCGAGGTAAATACCCATCTCTTTGCCAGCTTCAGAACCAACGATGCTAGCAGCGACTTCCTTCATCGCTTGGATAGCTTGAATGGTGGAAACTACAGGTACTCCAAGAGAATTGTAGGTTTCTTTCAAGCCATTGAGTACACGCTCGTCAAGAATCGAAGCATCACCAGCCAACATTGCGTAGGTAGCGTAGCGAAGGTAGTAGTCAAGGTCACGAATACAAGCAGCATAACGGCGAGTGGTGTACATATTGCCGCCAGGACGGGTGACATCAGAGTACAACAGAGACTTAGCAACAGCTTCCTTAACAATGGTTGCGGAGTTAGCGGCGATCGCGGCTGAAGCACGAACACGGAGTTCGCCAGTTGCGAAATAGCTCTTTAGCTTTTCGAGAGAAGCGGAGTCAAGGTACTTGCCTTGAACGTCGGCGGAATTAATAACCGAGGTAATTGCGTCTTGTGCCATTTTAATATTTTTTTTAGGTTTGCAATTAATTTTTTGAATTTAGAAATTTAGAAATCCGAAATGCTTTAAAAATGTTAAAACAAATTCTGAACCTTCTTACTGCATCGCGCCGATGACATAGTCGAAGTAGTAACCAGCTTCGGCTGCATCTTCGCCAGATAGCAAAGATGATGCTGCGTTTTTGAGACCACGTATACCTTCAGCAACGCCAGGAATAGGGGTTCCCAAAGAGTTGTACATTTCTCTAACGCCGACCAAGCCAATTTCTTCGATTGGAGTTACATCACCAGAAACTACTCCGTAGGTTATCAAGCGAAGGTAGTAGTCGAGGTCACGGAGGCAAGTTGCGGTCATTTGTTCGCCGTATGCGTTACCGCCAGGAGAAACAACGTCAGGACGCTTTTGGAAAAGTTGATCACCAGCTTGCTTAACAATGCGCTCGCGGGATTCAGTCAAGGTTTGGGCAATGCGAAGACGACGCTCACCAGAGCTTACAAAGCCTTTAATGCGATCTAATTCGCCAGGGCTGAGGTAACGGGCCTCAGCATCTGCATTCACGATGGACTTCGTGACTACGCTCATTTAATTTGTCTCCAATCAAAAATGTGAATAAAAAAACGGTTGATGTGATGCCTAGCCAGATCAAACCCAGTTAATTCCAAGTTGTGTTTTTACAAACAGTTCCTAGAAATCAAATTTGTGGGAGAGACAGGTAGGTTTTCTTGTCAAAGTAATGATTACTAAAATATTTTGAAGCATTGCGTTGTCCACAAGCTTTTCTTCATCACACTTCTTAACATTAATATCGTAGCACTAGAGTTGAAAAGTGAGGTCAAAAGTGGCTTTGTTTAAGCTGGAAGTATTGCTGCACATAGAGTCGCTATGCCTCCGATAATCATTAAGCCTGCGGGCATAAATTTTTTGGTCTTAATGAGGCGGACGACAAAAACGATCACTAGTAGAGCGGCGATCGCCATGCCAGCGATTTTTCCCCATTCTTGATTTTGAGCGGAGGCGATTCCTGAGATCAATAATCCGAGCCCGCTAATGCTGCCTGAAATGATTGATGCTTTACTTTTGCTTTTGACAAAGCCAAAAATTCCACCAATAATCGCGACGACTCCATAGGCGATTAGGGCAATGGTACTGGGAGAAAAATTCATAAATATCTCTTTGGAGCTTTCTATAAAGGTTATTGAATTAAAAAATATTACAGACCATGCTATCCAACTGGATTAACGAGCGATCGCTAAGTAATGCTTTGGTTACACATCTTCACAAATTAATACTTTGGGTTTCCTAACCTAGAAATTATGTAACTGCCGTTAAGCTTACCGAGCTTGCGCTCAAACCCAAACCAGTAAAATTTGTGAAAGGGTTGCGAAGCAACCCTTTCACAAATTTTACTGGTTCTTTTGATCGCAAATTGCTGTAAACCCAAGAAGTGAGTGGCGGCGCTCTGCGCCGCCACTCACTTCTTGGATTTGAGCGCAAGCTCGGTAAGCTTAACGGCAGTTACATAATTTCTAGGTTAGGAAACCCAAAGTATTAATTTGTGAAGATGTGTAACCAAAGCATTACTTAGCGATCGCTCGTCAATCCAGTTGGATAGC